>NZ_SORI01000007.1 GCF_004366815.1 Aminivibrio pyruvatiphilus
GGTCGCCCCCCATGCGGGGGCGTGAGTTGAAACTGATGAACAGCTTCTTAAGACTATTGAATGGGAGGTCGCCCCCCATGCGGGGGCGTGAGTTGAAACAGCATCAACCGCGAATACCTGGGCTTGTCCGATGGGTCGCCCCCCATGCGGGGGCGTGAGTTGAAACGTACTTGCGCCGTAAGAACACCAGGGATTACGCGCGTCGCCCCCCATGCGGGGGCGTGAGTTGAAACAATCTGAAGGACCCGACCAAGATCATGGTCGGCACGTCGCCCCCCATGCGGGGGCGTGAGTTGAAACAGGAGCTCAATTTTTCGACGCGGATGCGTTCGGGTCGCCCCCCATGCGGGGGCGTGAGTTGAAACGACGACCGGTACCGCAATGGCCGCCAGACGGTGTCGCCCCCCATGCGGGGGCGTGAGTTGAAACAATTTCGGAGCGGTGGAGCGGAAGCCGGGCTCCGGTCGCCCCCCATGCGGGGGCGTGAGTTGAAACTGGTACAGCAGATACCCGAAGGTCTTACGTAGAGGTCGCCCCCCATGCGGGGGCGTGAGTTGAAACTTGGCCGCTCCAATCGATTTGCATATAGGGCAAAGTCGCCCCCCATGCGGGGGCGTGAGTTGAAACTTGTCGCGGACAGTTTCCTTCTCCCGGTCCCACGGTCGCCCCCCATGCGGGGGCGTGAGTTGAAACATCTGCGTCACATTGGCGAACCTGGCCGCCATGTCGCCCCCCATGCGGGGGCGTGAGTTGAAACCATCCGTCTCCCAAAAGCTCCGGACCAAGCCGCGTCGCCCCCCATGCGGGGGCGTGAGTTGAAACTAACCTGTTCGGCGATCTGGTCCACACGCCGGCTGGTCGCCCCCCATGCGGGGGCGTGAGTTGAAACCGCGTGCTGAAGGTGGTGTAACCGTGATCCGGGTCGCCCCCCATGCGGGGGCGTGAGTTGAAACGCCCAGGCATCCAGATCAGACTGCGCCTCCTCGTCGCCCCCCATGCGAGCGAAAAACACCCGGTTTTCTGAAAGAAAAAACTGGGTTGTATCGGTATTTTCCATGTCATGACCAAAAATTTGATTTTTGTTTCTTCATGAATTGGGCCTTATACAAAGGCTTCCACAAAGATTGACACGTGTTTTAACACGCGTTATCATATTATTGTCGAGGGGAGGAGGGGGAATGAAAAGTTTCAGCAGCAGGGAGATCATAAAGATTCTGGAGCAGGACGGCTGGTTTCTGCTGGGTGCCAGGGGAGATCACCACTACTTCAAGCACAAGACAAAGCCGGGAAAGATCACGGTTCCTCATCCTGAGAAAGATGTAGACCCCAAGACTGCCAAGAGCATTTTCAAGGCGGCGGGGCTGTAAGTTCCGCCCATTGAAGCAATACATTCTGTTCCCATGACGAAAGGAGGAATAGCTATGGCCAGTAGAGGAAACAAGGATATCCGCACATATCCGGCGATATTCTCCCGCAGCGGCAAAAATATAGCGGTTGAGTTCCCCGACCTTCCCGGATGCGCAACCTTCGGCACGTCGGAAGCTGAAGCGGTCGCACGTGCCAAAGAGGCTCTCGAAGGTTTCTTGTACTACTCGGAGCGTGACGGCGACGTTATCCCTGTCCCCACTCCTTTTGACAAGGTGCAGGTGCGCCCCGGAGAAGCCGTATCCCTCGTTACCGTTCGCATGGACATCGTCCGTGAAGAGGAAGCAAACAAAAGCGTCACGAAAAGCGTTACCCTCCCCAACTGGCTGAACAAGCTCGCTATGGAGGCCAAACTCAACTTTTCCGGAATACTCCAGGAGGGCTTGAAGAAAAAACTCGGCGTGTAGCCGCATGACAGCGCCCCTGCCCGGAAAATGTCCCGCAAGGGCGCTGTCTTTTCTGGAGAAGCTCAGTACTCCCTTTGTACGTCCGTCCTGTGTATAATACTCTGTACCAAAAAGTACACCCGAACAGCCGGCACACCCCCGGAGTGCGGAGGAGAGTCAGAGATGGCCGATTACAAAAGAAAAAACGAACTGCGGGAGCTGCTGGCGCCCTGCAATTACCAGGCGGAACCGGGCACCCCCCTGGCACTTTTCCTTGATTTCCTGGTTTCCGATGATCCGGAGACGGGAGCCCAGGCGTGCATCGACCGGGACATGAAACAGGGAGACTTCCGAACCCGCTCCCAGATACCGTCGCAGAGCTGCATCAGGTATGTCGCCCAGAGCCTGTACGCGGACCATGGAAAAAAGACCGTCACCCTCGAAACGATCCGCGAGAAGGTGAAAAACGCCTGCGGTCATCATTTTCTGGGGAATTTCGACCGGTATTGTGAACAGGCCGCTCCTTCAAAGGACACCGGCGAAGAATCCGCCACGTAGGTTCGGATTCTTCGCCGGAATATCGAAACGAGGAAAAACCGGATTGCCGCCAGTGTTTCAGGAGTCCTTCGTCACCAGCGAGACGCCGTTCAGCTTCTCAAAGTACTTCGCCACGCCGCCGTGGTCTGTATCCGGCCCCCAGTCCCGCACCACATCCTCCATCATGGCCAGAACGCTTTCGGTCAGCGGCATGGCCACGCCGTACTCCCGGCACGCGGTCATTACGTTTTTCAGATCCTTGACGTGGAGCCACATTTTTCCGCCGGGGGTATAGTCCCCGCTGAACATGCGCGGCGCCTTGTCCGTCATGCACTGGCTTCCGGCAAGGCCTCCCCGTATGGCCTGGAAGATTTTTCGCGGGTCCACCCCCGCCTTTTTTCCAAGACACATGGCCTCGCCCACTATGGCCATGTTGACGGCGACGATGCACTGGTTCGCCAGTTTGGTGATCTGCCCGGCGCCGGATCCGCCCACCAGGACGACGTCCCGCCCCATGGATTTCAGAATGGCGAGGCAGCGTTCGAAAACTGGTTCGTCTCCTCCGGCCATGATGGACAGCGTGCCGGATTCCGCCTTTTCCTGGCCTCCGCTGACCGGTGCGTCGAGCATGGCGGCGCCTTTTTTCCGAAGTTCCGAGGCTATCCGCACTGCCGTCACAGGATCGATGGAACTGGTATCGATGCAGACGCTCCCTTCGCGGACGGTCCGGAGAATGCCCTGTTCGCCCAGGTAGACCTCCTCCGCCTCGGGTGACCCCGGCAGCATGGTGATGATCACGTCGCTTTCTGCAGCCACCTCGGAGGGTGTCCGTACCACCCGGACGCCCCTGGCGGCAAACTCGCTCCGGGTTTCTTCGCTCCCGCTGCGGATGGTCATGGAATACCCCGCCTTGAGCAGGTTCAGCGCCATCCGCTTTCCCATGATCCCCAGGCCGATGAATCCGATCCGTTCTTTCGTCATGCCGTACCGTCCCTTCCCTGATGTAGTTCGCGCTCCGCACCGTCATTGTATCATCAGCGAAAGGACGCCGCGCAATAGATGAGGAGGCGGTACCTTCGGCTATGGCCAGGGATTGGCTAATCCCCATCCCTGAACCGCACTCCGGTGATCAGCTCCTGTATCCAGCCTCTCGACCCGCTGTAGGCCTCTTTCGGAAGCTGCACCCCGATAAAAAGCCCGTCATCTGCGAAAAGGGCGGCGACCAGCACCTGCCCGTCCCGGGTCTGGTAGATCCTGACCGGGACCTTTTTCCGGCCCGCGTCCATGACGACATCTCCAGCCGCTCTCCCTCCACGGGCCGCCGCCAGGTTGTCCCTGTACGCCTCTCCTTCAGGAGGAGCATTGAAAAGGTGAAGAACGACCACGGTCTTTTCTTTTCCGGCTATGCCATAGGTGGCGACTTCTCCCGAAGGGGCCGAAAATTCTGGCCTGGGAGCCCCGTCCTTTACTGCCCCCGGAGGAAGCGTTACGGTGAACCTTCCGTCAGGGGCACTGAATACCTCCTCATCCTCGAGCTCGGGAAGTCCGGGGCCGGCCGCTCCGGAAGGGGGCGCCGTCCCTTCCTGGGCAGCCGGGGTCTGGGGCGGGACCGGAAGGGGAGAGGAAGGCTTCATGGAGTCGAGTACCGCGTCAAAGACCGGCTTCAACTCCTCGAACCTGTCCGGGTGAGACGTCAGGAAGGCAAAATCGTAGACGGTCGGTGCGACTATTGTGGTTTCGTTCGGGGGAACGGCACTGACCGCAACGATGCACCATCGGAACATAACCTCGGTGTTTTCCTTCCGGGAGCGGAAATCGTGGATTATCGCATCGCTTCCGGCGACTTTTCGCCTGGCGGTGCCGACCGGGGTATAGTCGCCGTAGGTCTGGAAACTGTCCCGCACCTTTGAAGCAAGCACCGCTTCCAGGGCATCCCTTTTTTCCATGAGCGCGAAGAGCGCGGTTACTCCTGCCTTTTCATCCTTGCCGAAGGGGAAAAAGGACGCCAGGTATTGTCCGTCTGCTCCCGCATACCGGTATTTTGCCCCCATGGCATCCCCGGAGTCACTCCACCCTCCCGCAAGGGTCATTTTGAAGCCGTGTTCTTCCACCGTCCGGGGTTCGGCCTTCTTCACCTCCTGCACCGGGGGCTTCGGAACCGCCTGAATCGACGCAGTGACTTCACCGAAGGATCCCTTTACGGACGGGAAAAAGCTCGAAGTCGTGTTGAAAAAGAACGTGTAGGAGGCATTGCCGACCACGAGCACCACCACCCGGCCGGTGAAGGGAACGGGACTTTGAGGCGGGAAGTAGGTAAAATCATGGGCCACGGCGTCACTGACTCCGGCCGCAGAAACGGGAAAAGTACCCATGGGCTGATAGCCCTGAAGCCCCGCGGAGTTTTTCCTCAGCCCCTCTTCGAGCACCTGCCGGGCGCTGAGCACTGACGAAAGGGGTTCCTTCGAGAGGTACATTTCTCCGTAGGGCTTGCCCTGGTACATCAGCACGTAATAGGCCAGCGTTCCGGGCGCCGGGGCCTCTTTTTTCACCCAGCCGGAAGGCATGACGAACCGGATTTCGTCAGCCGACACCGGAGTCTGCGCCGAAGAGGGCCTTCCGCCCACAGCGGCTGCCAGCACAATCACTCCTAAAACCAGACAGGACAGCTTTTTCATCATTGCATTTCCCTTCTTCCTTTTTGCCGTCTTTCCCTTATTTTCCGAACAGCAGGAGAAGCGGCGCCAGCAGCAGAACCGCCGTCATTCCGCCGGGGGACAGTGCGGAGCACCCGCTGCTGTCCGAGGACGGGGCGAACTCGTAGGAGCCGATGTCATAGGCCGATCCCTGGGGCCTGGGGTACCCTCGCTGGTCGCTGGAAGGAGCACCCGCCGACGTCCCTTTGTCGATGGCCGAACTTCCCAGGAGCAGGGCGTGGGTTTTCGTGTAGCCGCCATTGTCCTTGAGGGTGCCGAGATTCGGGTTTCCGGTAAAAATGGAGGTCCCGCCGGTGTAGCCGTACCGCACCACGCAGTAGGACACCACCGGCATGGCATCGGTATCGTTCAGGATCTCTTTCCCCTCCTGCCCCGCATTGTTCCAGAAGATACAGTTCTTCACCACCGGAGCCCCGCCGCCGCTGTTCCTCATGCCTCCCGCGCTGTTGGCCGTATTGCCGGCGAAGGTACAGTTCACAATTGAGGGGGAGCAGTTGAAATTGAACATGCCCCCACCCGTAACAGCACTGTTCCCGGAAAACGTGCAGTTAGCTATCTTTGCGCTGCTGCTTGCTGCGTTGGTTATCGCGCCGCCCGGGCCTTCCTCCGCTGCATTTCCCTCAAAGGTACAGTTTGTTATCTCAGGGTTGCAGTTTCCCGAGTTTCCTATAGCCCCTCCGCCCCAAATACCCTTTTTCGAAATATTCCCCGAAAATGTGCAGTTGATTATGACAGGGCTGCAGTGATCCACATTGGCGATGGCTCCAACGTCTCTCTCTGCCTCGTTGCCGGTGAAGGTGCACCCGCTGATGGTGGGGCTGCTTCCGTCGTAATTGTGAATGGCTGCGGCGTCAGCAAGTACCTTGTTTCCGGAGAATGTACAGCTTACGAGTTCCGGGCTGCTGGCCTGGTTGTACATGCCTGCGCCTGTCCGGGACTTGTTTCCGGAAAAAACACAGTAACCGAACCGGAGGGAGCTTGAAACGTTGTAGACCGCCGCTCCGCTCCATTCCGCAAAGTTTCCGATGAAGGAGCAGTTTCGGATGACGGCATTGCTTCCCGTGTTGTACATGGCTCCCCCGTTCCGCTTGGAACCTCCGATGTTTTCCGGAAAGTCCGCGCTCCCGCCTGTGATGGTGAAGCCGTCCAGTATTCCCGTGTTGGGGGCGGCCGCGCCGAAGGAGCTCACCACGGTGTAGCTGTTCTGGCCTTTGATGCCCGCCGCCGTCTCCGTCACGCCGTCGCCGTTCACGGTGTCGTCTCCCGCCAGGTCTCCCGTGAGGACCGTCACGTTCTTCCGGAAGTCCCGCTGCCGCGTGTTGGTCTCTCCTCCGACAAAACCGCCGTAGAGGGTCACCCCGGACTTCAGGGCGAAGGAAGCCTCCCGGTTCGCGGGAACTCCCGCGCCCGGAAGGGAAGGACGGTACGTTCCCTTTGCGACCCAAATCTCGCTCCCCGCAGGCGTTCGCCCAGGACGTGCCGTTCCGCAGCCCCGCCCCGGCCTGGGTGACATGGATCACCGTCGCCGCTTCTCCGGGAGAGGCCGGCGGAAGAAAGACCCATGCCGCCGTGAGAACCGCCACCACCGCAAGAAAAACCCCGCAGACTTTCCATTGCATTTTCTCCGTCACGGCACACCCGCTCCTTTCCTGGCTTCCCGGTTTTCCGGAGCGCCCTTCCGCCTGGATGTTCCCCGTCTTCCCGCTGCCCCGGCGAGGGGGACGAGAAGAAACAGGGCTTCAATCCACGAGACTTCTCCCGCCGCACAGCCGCCTCCTCCTCCGGAACCGGAACGGGCGGCGCCGAAAACCACCTCGACATAATGGTCCCTTTCAAGGCCGGTGAAGGTATAGCCTGAGACAGGGCCTATGGAAACTTCGTCCACAAGAACGTCCCTCACCGCCTTCCCGGCGTCGGGAACGAAGGTCACCGTCAGGGATGCCCCCTCCATGAAGCTCCAGGTCTCCCCCATCCCGCTGGGAAACGACATCCCCTCCGTGCTGAACCTGAAGAGGCCGCCGAGGGACGCCCTGATGGTCAGCATTTTCCTTATGCCTGCCTCGTAGGCGCCCATGTCGTGACCGTTTTTCTGGGGCCTGGAGACGCCCCGCTGGTCCACCGAAGGGGAAAAGAATGCCTCTGCCGCGTCGATGGCGGAGCTTCCGGAAAGAAGGGCCATGGTCCTCGTCGGCCCGCCGTTCCACGCGAGAGAGCCGAGCTTCGGGTCCGAGCTGATGTTCCCCATTCCCGAATAGCCTCCCCTGACTACCGAGTCCGTCACTGTCGCGGACGCTCCCCCGGCGGACACGATCTCCGCCCCTGAGGGGTTCCAGAAAATGCAGTTCACGGCGGAGAAAGACCCGTCATAGGTATAGACTCCGGCGACCGTACTCCCCCCGTTCCCCGCCAGGGTGGGGCTTCTCATGGTGACGGTGCTCTGGAAATTGGCGGCGGCGCCCCCGCGGACTCCCCCGTTGCCTGAAAAAGTGCAGTTGATGACCACGGGGCTGCCCATGAGGTTGAGCATGCCCCCTCCCATATCTTTGGCAGTGTTTCCCCGGAAGAGGGACCGCCTGATCTCCGGTGAACTTCCGGAGTTGAGCATGCCGCCTCCGTGGTCGGAGGAGGCCGTGTTGCCCGAAAAGGTGCAGGCCGTAACCGCGGGGTTGCTCGAGGACGTGTTTCCCATGCCTCCGGCCCGTTTGGCCGTGTTCTCCGAGAAAATACATTCCGTGACTGCCGGGCTGCTGCCGGAATAGTTGTATACCCCTCCGCCGCTGTCCGACGCTGCATTTTCCGAAAAGAGAACCTTCGTCAGGGAAGGGCTGCTCGCAGAGTTGTACATGGCCGCGCCCATCCGGGCGGTGTTGCCGGAAAAGGATCCTCCGGAAAAGGATGTGGATGTGCCGTTCGTGTTATAGACGGCGCCTCCCGAGTCGGCCGAGTTCCCCGAAAAGTCGCAGTCCACCGCTTCTCCCTGGCAGATGTAGCTGTAGAGGGCGCCTCCATAGACCCTGGCCGAATTTCCCGAAAAGGAGCATTCCGTCATCTTCGGCGCGCTGTTCGTGGAGGCCATGGCCCCTCCTCCCTGCGAGAGGTCGTCGGCCCGGTTGTTCACGAAGGAACATCGCGTCATCTCGGGGGCGGAATTCAGGACGTTTGCCATGGCCCCTCCGTTTTTCACCGCGGTGTTTTGGGAGAAAACGCAGTCCGTGAGCACCGGAACGGCACTGTCGAAGTTGTGCATGCCCCCGCCGTCATTCGAGGCGTTTTTCGAGAAAACGCAGTCCGAGAGGACCGGACGGCCGGATCGGCTGTACATGCCCCCGCCGGTCTGGTACGCCGTGTTTTCAATAAAGGAGCACTCCGCGAGGAGGGGGTTTCCCGAATCGTCGTACATGCCGGCGCCGTTCCTGGACGTGTTTCCGGAAAAAATGCACGCCGTGAAAATCGGGCCGCCGGCCGTGGTGCAGAGCCCTCCTCCGCCCCAGTAGGCGTCGTTGCCGGTGAACGAACAGTACGTGATCGTGGGGGTGCTGTTGAGGGCGAAGAGCCCTCCCCCGTAGGAAGCGGAGTTGTCGGGGGCTCCGGCGGAATCTCCGTCCGCCTTCCCGCCCTAATGCTGAATCCGTCAAGGACGGCCGTGTGGGACACGCCGACGGCCTTCACCACCGAGTAGCTGTTGCTTCCCGCGATATGGGACGACTTCAGGGTCACCCCGTCGGCATTCACCGTGTCGTTCAGTTCGATGTCACCGGTAAGCACGGTGACGTTCGCTCCCGGGTTCCGTTGCTCCCTGGAGGCCTCCGTGCCCGCGAAGCCCCCGTAGAGGGCGACTCCCGTCTTCAGCTGGAAGGCCGCGCTTCTCGCTGCCGCCGGAGCGCCTCCCAGGCTCGTCACGGGCCGGTACCTGCCTCTGGCCACCCAGAACTCCGTCCCCGGAGGAGCCCCGTCGATGGCTCCCCGAAAACCTGCCTCGTCAAGGGCGTCAGCCCAGGAAGCGCCGCTTTTGTTCCCGGATCCGGTCCGGGTCACGTATTTCACAGCCCCTTCCGACATGCCGGAAAAAGTGGATAAAAAAGAGAATAAAACGATCAGGAAGGAAAGAAAGAGGATCACGCCGCACCTTTTGCGCCTGAATCCCGCCATGGCGATCACTCCGTTTCCGCTTCGCACTCACATGGGGTATCCGACCGGCCCGCCGCTTTTAATCTGAAGTTTCTGTTTTTACAGTATAGTATCCTTATGCTGTTTCGTAAATAACCCATCAGAACGGAATATTCCCCCGTTTTATGCTCCTTCCCTGAACACGCGCCCCGAAACCGCTCGGCGCGGCCCCGGGGCGCGAAAAAGGCGGATCGGGCTGTTCTGTTCCGGTTACTTCCGGAAGAGCAGAACCAGGGGAAGGGCCAGCAGAAGCATTCCGGGGAACGGGGCGCCCCGGACGCCGCATCCTCCTCCGCCTCCGCCGGACGAAACGGCCAGTTCAAAGGCCCCGATGTCGTACCCGCTGCCCTGGGGGCGGGACACCCCCCGCTGGTCCGTGGAGGGGGCGCCGGCGGCCTTCCCGGCGTCGATGGCTGAACTGCCCTGAAGAAGCGCACATGTGCGGGTAGGACCTCCGTTGCCGGCGAGGGGGCCTAGCTTCGGATCCCCGGCGATGATCGACGTCCCTCCGATGTACCCCCCCTGGACCACGCAATGGGACAGCACCGGAATCGAGGTCGCGTCATTGAATATTTCCCCTCCGGCGGCTGAACTCCAGAAGATGGAATTCGTCACTGCCGGACTGCTGTCCAGGTTCGCCATGTTGCCCCCTTGATTGGCGCCGTTGCCGTAAAATGTACTGTTCATTATCGTCGTCGAGGCAAGCCAGTAGTTGTTGATGCCGCCTCCCTGGCCGGAGGCCGTGTTGCCCGAGAAAGTGCAGTTTGTCACCGTCGGGGCATAGCCTATACAGAACATCCCTCCTCCATCGGAAGCGCTGTTCTCCGTGAAGGTGCTTGATGAAACCTTCGCTGAATTCGATGTATACATGCCGCCGCCCCGGTCAGAAGCCGTATTCTTTGAAAATGTACAGTTTTTCACTTCCGGAACGTGAGTGTTGGCGGCAGCCATGCCTCCTCCGTAGACGGCCTCGTTTTCAGTGAAAATGCATCCGTCCGCTACGGACGCACTGTTATCGGTGTACATGCCTCCGCCCCAGTCGGCTTTATTTCCGAAAAAGATGCAGTTCTCCAGGGTGGAGAATGAGTTTCTGCTGTAGAGCCCTCCGCCGCTCTGGCTGGAGAAGTTTCCCGCGAAAGTGCAGTTCCGTATCGCCACGGAGCTTGCCACGTCCATCATGCCGCCGCCCTCATCATTCAATGCATACCCCGCCGTGACGGTGAAACCGTCCAGCACTCCTCCCTGGCCATAGGCGTATAGCACCCTGATACTGTTGCCGTTCCCGGCGGCGTTGATGTCGGACGCTTTCCGGGTAACACCGTGGGCGTCCACCGTATCGTTGAAGTCCAGGTCGCCGGTCAGGACGGTGACGTTCGTCCTCCAGTTCCGCTGGTTCCTTGAGGTCTCCGTGCCCGTGAATCCGCCGTAGAGGGAAACACCGGGATCAAGGACAAAATACCAGGTCTTGTCCCCTGTCGTGGAAGGGCGGTACTTTCCCGCCGCCACCCAGAACTCGGTTCCCACAGGTGAATTGTTCAGATTCTGGCAGAATTCAGCCTCGCCGTAAGCGTCTTCCCATCTCGAGCCGTCTTTTGCCCCAGCCCCGTTCTGGGTGACGTAAATCACCGCCTCTGAGGCAGCGGGAAGCAATAACAGGAACGCAAAAAGAAAGACCAATGCCGCCGCACGGTACACCCCATCATTCCGATACCCTTTCACCACAGCGCACACCCCTTTTCTGGAAACCGGAAAAAACGCACCTTCCGATACCCCCATTCCGCCCGCGGCGTCCCCTCTTTCCAACCGGACAACTACTCGATTCGGGCTTTCTGTTTTTGGTGGACACTATGTTTATTTGCTCCGAAATCACCCCTTAAACCATAATGCCGGCGGTTCATTGATCTCACACAAAACGCCCCCATCCCCGCCCTAGTGGTCTTTTCATCAGGCAGGGGCCTCTTCCCGCTACTTCCTGATAATAAGGAACATCGGAAGAATCAGCAGGAGCACTCCGGGGAACGGAGTGCCCCAGATGCCGCATCCCCCGCCTCCTCCTCCGGAGGAAACCGCAAGTTCGTAGGCCCCGATGTCGTACCCGCTGCCCTGGGGGCGGGACACCCCCCTCTGGTCCGTGGAGGGGGCGCCTGCGGAGGTCCCCCTGTCGAGGGCCGAGCTTCCCGGGAGAAGGGCGTGGGTCAGGGTCAGTCCCCCGTTGTCGGCCAGGGGGCCAAGCTTCGGATCGGCGGTGATGATCGACGACCCCGAGGGAAATCCTCCCCGGACCACTGACCGGGTAACCACGGCTACCGCGCTGTTTTCCACGATTTCGTTTCCTCCCCCGTCATTCCAGAAAATGCAGTTTTTCACTTCCGGAGTTCCGTTGTAAACACGGAGCCCGCTGCCGACATCCGCAGCATTGCCGGAAAAAGTGCAGTTGATGACTTTTGCGGCCTGGCCGTCGTTATACATTCCGCCGCCGTAATAGGCCCTGTTGCCCGAAAAGGTGCAGTTCGTCAGCACAGGAGAACTCAGTTCCGTGAAAAGCCCTCCTCCGTCGCCCCAGGACGCCCCGTCGAAGGCCCTGTTCCCGGAAAAAGTGGAGGATGACACCCTGACGTCAGAATTCCTGAGGGAGAGTCCTCCGGCCCGGTAGAGCCCTAGGTTGTCAGAAAAAGTGCAGTCCTCGAGGACCATCTCGTCGCTGTCCACGAGATGCATTCCGCCGCCCCGGCCCGAAGTGTTTCCCGAAAAGTAGCAGTTTGTCACCCGTGAACCGCTGATGGACCCGAAAATACCGCCTCCCCTTGAGTCGGCGAAATTCCCGATAAACGAGGAGTTCCGGATCACCGCGCTGCTGTTCACGGCGTACATGCCCCCGCCGTTTTTCTGGAATTCGGTTCCACCGCTGTTGGAGGCATCTCCGCCGGTAATGACGACCCCGTCCAGGATGGCCGTCGAATTCACGTTTTCAGCCACCACCACCGTGTAGCTGTTGTTCCCGTTGATGGCCGTCGTCACGCCGTTTCCGTCCCTGGTGTCGTTTTCGTCGATGTCCCCTGTCAGAACGGTGATGTTCGCCCGGGGATTCCGCTGGCCCCTGGTAACCTCGTTGCCAGCGAAGCCTCCGTAGATGGACGTGCCCGAGGCAAGGTAGAATGCGGCGTCCCTGTTTCCTGCCGCCCCCGGGGCATAGACGCCTGCGGCCAGCCAGAATTCTGTGTCGACAGGCATCATGGCGTGGTTGATCCGGAAGTCTTCGACACTGAAGGCTTTCTCCCAGGAATCTCCGTCCCTGGGGGCAATCCCCCCGTTCACCGTGACTCTCTTCACCGCCCCTTCGGCGAAAGACGTGAAGGCCAGTAGACATGAAAACACTGCCAGAAGCAGCACGACAATCCTCTTTCTTTCGTTTTCCATTCCGATCTCTCCTTTCGCAGTTTCCGCCGAAGCCGTAAAAAAGCCGCCGGCTTCACCATGAGGAAAGAAATGCTCTTGAACTGAAGAATAAATTGTCTGTATCGTTTTTGTAAATAGGGTGAGACAAACCTCTTTACCGGGAAAAAGCATCGCTCAAAACCGGTCTCTGCATGGATTTTTGATGAGGCGGAAAAAAGAGGGGTACGGGGAACTCACCCCTGTGATTCCTTTAGCTCACGCTGCTTCGTCCGGGAGATACAAAAAAAGCCCCGGAACCGCTCGGCGGCTCCGGGGCTTCCGGTTCTATCTGCGGTCAGCGGGAAAACCGCGGAAAGCAGTCCAGCTCTCCCTTCGACAGGATGCCTCCGGCGAAGACGAAGAGAGGTGAGGTCTCCCCCACGACACTGCCATCGGCCCCCGAGATGTCCCGGTCGAGGACGGTGACATCGGCGGCGTATCCCGGAGCGAGCCTGCCGGAGAAGGTTCCCCGCCCGATGGCCCGCCAGGGGTTGGAGGTGAAGAGGGGCAGCGCCTCCTCCAGGGAAAGCCGTTCTTCCGGGCGGAAGGCAGGTTCCCCGCCGCTGCCCGCACGGTCCAGGAGGTGCCGGACGGAGAGCCAGGGATTCACCGACTCCACCGGGGCATCGCTGGACGCGGAAATGACGAGCCCCTCGTTCAGAAGGGACCGCCATCCGTAGGCCCAGGCCAGCCGCTCCCTGCCCAGGCGGCTTTCCGCCATGTTCATGTCGCTGGGGACGAAGGCGGGCTGGATGTCGCAGAAGAGCCCCAGGGCGGCGAGTCTGCGGCGCTGGTCAGGGCGGCAGACCATCACGTGGTTGATCCTGTCCCGGAGAGCCGGAACGCCGAATTCTCCGTCCACGGCCTCGATGCACCGGAGCCCCTGGTCGAGGGCCCGGTCGCCGATGGCGTGGAGCATGGTCTGGACTCCCCGCCGCCTGGCCTCCCGGAGCAGCTCCAGCACGTCACCGTCGGACCAGTTGAGACGTCCCTCTTCCCACGAGTCGTCGGAATAGGGAGCCGAGAGGGCCGCCGTCCTTCCCCCGAGGCTTCCGTCGAGGTAGATCTTGAGCCCCTGGTAATGGACCCAGCCGTCGCCCAGGCCCGAGGGCAGAACAGGGTAGGAGTGGCTGTCGTGGTAGGTGAAGATCCGGAGGGGCAGGGCTCCTTCGTCCCGGAGCTCCCCGTAGAGGGACAGGTCTTCCTCCATGCCGTAGTCGTCCGCGCCGCAGGGATGGGCGCAGGTGACCCCGTGGGAGGCAAGCTCGAAAAGGGCCTTCTTCAGGGCTTCTTTCATGGCGGGGCGGGAGAACACGTTCCGCTCCATGGCCCTGAGGGCGGGGATGGCCTCCCGTTCCGGCAGAACCCCGTCGGCGCTTTCCAGCCCCGAGAGGACCAGGGCCTTGCTGTCCGCCACGTTCAGGTGGGTGCACACCCTCTGGAGAAGCACGGGGTTCGGAATGCCGAGCCCGTCGAGATCTTTCTTTGTCACTGAGCGGCCTTCGGGCCAGCGGCTATCGTTGTAGCCCCATCCCCGTACCCACCTGTCAGGGGGGAGCTTTTCCGACTCGGCCCTTACCATGGCAAGGGCTTCCGCCAGGGAGCGGGCGGAAGAAAGGTCCAGCAGAGCTTTCTGTTTCGCCCAGGTGGTGAGGTGGATGTGGCCGTCGGTGAATCCTGGAAGGACCGACTCCCCCGACAGCCGAAGGACAGCGCAGGAAGCAGGGGCCGCCGCCAGGACGTCATCCTCGGGCCCAGCGGCGGCGATGATCCCTTCGGTGAGAAGCAGCGCCTCTCCCCGGAGGAATTTTTTCCCGTTCCAGAGAGTTCCTCCGGCAATGAGCAGACTGTTCATGAAAATCCTCCCGGCATGGATGATGAGCTTCATTTCAGATCATTATAGAGCCCGCGGCCGAAAAAGGCCTCTCCCTTGATGTTTTTTTACACTTCTTCCCGGTGGGTTCTATTGCAGGCCCGGCAAAAGAGTGCTATTCTTTCCAAAAGGCGCCCTATCCTTTAAATTATTTATGATTAGGATAGTGTGTCAAATATATTTTTATTATTTTGCAATATTATCCCTCGAAAAGTAGACGCAAGAGTTCTATTCGGGCTTCTTCACCGTTCATCCGGTGATAATCATCACATCTCAGGAGGGTTTCATTTTATGAAAAAGCTGTTCGCTGTCACCGCACTTGTCGCTCTTGTCGTTCTTTCTTCCGCCGTCGCCTTTGCCGGCACCTATGCCATGGAAAAGGCCGGAATCCAGTTCACTCTTCCCGACACGTGGCAGCCCGCCGACTCCAATCTCGGAACCATGTTCGTGTCCCCGAAGGGCGACATGATCGCCTTCTTCGGCGAAGTGGACGGCGAAGAAGGGCTCGACGGAGCCCTTGCCATGGTGGACGAGATCGTTGAGGGAGTCATGACCGACGTGGAATACGAGGATGCGAAGGAAACGGAAATCAACGGCATTCCCGCCGTGACCATCGACGGGGCCGGAAAAAGCGACGGTGCCGATGCCGTTGTGAGCGTGGCCGTGCTTCAGGGTGAAGGCGACTTTCTCGGCCTCATCGTATGCTTCGGTGAAGCCGGCGCCCCCCAGAACAACGCTGCCGACATGCAGGCTCTCTTTGGTTCCCTGACGGCCGTAAAGTAATCTGTCCATACCTGATTGAAAGGGAAGGAGCGGGCATCCGCTCCTTCCCTTTTTATTTTTCCCCTGAAATCACGGGGAGTGTTTCCAGGTCCTCCAGCCCCATGCCCGAATGCCTGTCCTTCCGGGGATGCCACTCCTTCTCCCCGAGCAGGGCCGCCGGCAGAAGGAGTCTTCGGCCCGCTTCACCGTTGAGCCGGTCCGCCGCCCTGGAGAGGGCCGCCCCCCGGTCTTCTCTTTTCCCGAAGAGAGAGAGCTGCACCGTCCCGGCGGAGGAGAGGCTTCCCAGGCAGACCTCGGCCTTCTCGTAATCGTGCCCTTCCCGGTAGATGGACGAAAGGGCCCCCGCCGCAGCCCGTATGAGGGTGATGTCGCTGTCGGTGGGATTTTCAAGGGCCACTTCCGCCCTGGCCCCGAAGAAGGATCCCCGGAAGCGGCTGGTGGAGATGCTCACCGAAAGGCTCCCCGCGAGGGAGTTCTGGGAGCGGAGACGCCGTCCCGCCGTTAAGGTGAACTCCGTCACCGCCTCGGCAAGGGATTCCCTGTCCCGGACCGGGACGGCGAAGGACCGGGAGGACTGGATGGACTTCTGGGGCTTTTCCTGCTCCTCTATGGGAAAACACCGTATCCCCCGGAGTTCCCACGCCGTCCTGAGCCCCCGGATCCCTAGGTGCTTCTCCAGGCGGTCGTCGGGGGCATCCCGCAGGCGGAGGGCCGTGGAGATGCCCCGCCTGCGGAGAAAATCGCTCCAGCGCCGGCCGATCCCCCACACATCCTCCACGGGAACCTCCCGGAGAAGATCGTCCCACGGCTCGCCGGGCAGGAGGGCGAACCCGCCCCCCGTCTCGGGGCGCTTCTTGGCCCGCTCGGCCGCAAGCTTCGCCGCCGTCTTCGTCGGGGCCGCCCCCACGGAGACGGGAATGCCCGTCTCCGTGAGGACCACCGCCCGGATGTCCCGGGCCCACTCCTCCGGCTTCTTTTTCCCCTCAGGGGGAACCTCCAGAAAAGCCTCGTCCACGGAGTAGACTTCCATGGAAGGGACAAACCTCCGGAGGCACGCCATGACCCGGGCTGACACTTCCTCGTAGAGCCGGAAATTGCTGGAAAACACCGCTGCGCCGTGACGTTCCAGAAAGGAGCGCACCCTGAAGTAGGGCTCCCCCATCTTCACCCCGAGGGCCTTGACCTCGTTGGAGCGGGAGATGACCACACCGTCGTTGCTGGAGAGAACCACCACGGGACGCCCCTCCAGGTCGGGACGGAAGAGCCGTTCGCAGGAGACGAAAAAGTTGTTGCAGTCACAGAGGGCCAACAGATCGGCGCAGGACTTCAGGACGGCTCCCGGATGACCCACGTCACCACCCCCCACACCCTGGACGAATCGAACCTGGAGTCCAGGGTGGCGAGCCGGAGCCCTCTTTCTGTGGAAAGGATGGCCTTCCGTCCCTCCGCGGGGGGAACGGCCCGGTCCACCACGAGGATGGACCCGGGGGCGTCGGCGGACCGGAGAAGAAAGGTGGAGGACGGACGGGGAAGAAGCATGTCCAGAAGGCGCCCGGCGGCGCTGCCCTGAATCTCGTTGCTTCGCGTCATGTGGACGGCCATGGATTACACTCTCCTTCAGGATATTTTGGTGTATAATGATCACTGAAAGTATTCGTAGGCCAGTATAAATACATACACACAGAAAGTCAATATGCTAAAATATAAACCCTAAGAAATCATTTCTTTTTTCTTCTTCCTGCCCTTTTATTCAGCAAATAGTGGAAATACAGGAAATCGGCAGATAAAATGAGTCTCAAGACCCAGACCGTAACTAGTCTCCGGCTCATGGAGTATGATATCTTTACCCGGCTGGCCCATGACAGAATCAAGTGTCCCATTCCGGAACACCGGGAGGAAGAAAGGCATGAACGGACTGACCCACACAAACGGCGGAGACGCCGCCGTTGCATCGGAGGCCGAATTCGCTTCCCCGCCGCCGTGGATCCTTCTCTCCTCCGGCTCTCCCTTCTTTGAGGACGGAGACGCCCTTCTGGACCGCATCATCCCGGAAGACAGGCAGCGCATCCTCGCCGAGGGAAACCGGGCTGCCGCAGTCAACGGCCGGGTGATCCTGGAATATTCCATGGACATTCCCTCCCTCGGAACCGTTCCGGTCCAGGAGTTCAGGTGCTGCTTCCCGGGCGGGTTCAGGAGCCTTTTCGTGGCGGCGCAAGGGTTCCGCCGGAATGAAGCGTTCCCCTGCAGAAACGTGTGCAGCCAGAACCTGGTCCCCGTCTACCGGGCGGACCGGAATTTCGAGCGGATCCTGGACTGCAATCCACCCTTCGCCCGCCTTTTCGGCTTCGAAGAACCGGAAGAGTTCCTATCCTCCCTCTGGGCCCGGAACCCCTTCTTTTCCCACGCGGCCCGCGAAATGACCCTTGCCCGGTTCGACGGCGGCTTTCTCGACCGATTCGAGGTCATGTTCCGTCGGAAGGACGGCACATCCTTCTGGGGGGAGCTTTCCGCGGTGATCTCCCCCGACGGGGGATACGCCGGAGGGAGGCTGACGGACATCACCGAACGCAGGAGGGAGGATCTGCTCCTCCAGGAACGGAACTCCGCCCTCTCCATGCTCGGCGAGATCTCGGCGGACCTGATGGAGGACCTGGACATGGACGTCCTTCTCCAGAAAATCCTCGACTACGCCGCCACTTACATGAACACCGAGCACGGAGCCATCTCCTTCGCGGACCATCCCAGGGGAGAACGGTATATCCGGTGGGCCCGGGGTCCCCTCCTCACCCGGTGGATCGGGAAGCGGATCCCTCTCTCCAGGGGGCTCGGCGCCCGGGTGCTTGCCTCGGAAAAATCCATGGTCGTCCCCGACTACAAAACCTACGAAAACCGCCTCCCCGACAGGGACTTCGACATCCTCTCCACCACGGTGGGCGTCCCGCTCCGGTGGAAGAACCACACCTTCGGTTACCTCTCAACGTATTACGAGGGTCCTCCCAGGGAGATCAGCGGTTCAAAGGTGGAGTACCTTGAACGGTTCGCTTTCCTGGCCTCCATGGCCCTCCGGAATGCCGGACTCTACGAGGACGCCCGGCGGGAGCTGGAGGAGCGGCGCAGACTGGAAAAAGAACTCGTGAAGGCCCGGGAGGCTGCGGAACAGGCAAGCGCTGCGAAAGGCGAGTATCTCGCCAGGATAAGCCACGAAATCCGCAATCCCCTGAATGTGCTGGCGGGCATCTCCGACCGCCTTCTCGAAACCTGCCGCGATAAGGGAACAGCGGAAGGCCTCCGTCTGATGGAAAAGGCGAAAAACCATATCCTCCAGGTTCTGAACGACATCCTGGACCTCTCGAAGATCGAGGCGGGACGGATGAACGTTACGGTGGCCCCCTTTTCTCCGGGAGAACTCGCCGGGGAATGCGCGGCCCTCTTCTCTCCCCAGGCGGAGCTGAAGGAACTGACGTTCAGCACAGAGGTAAATCCTGATGTTCCGGAGTACACCCTCGGAGACCCCCTCCGCATCCGGCAGATCCTGTTCAACCTCCTGGGCAACGCCGTGAAGTTCACCTCCCGGGGAGGCGTCTCCCTTTCCTTGACCGAAGCCCGTGACGTCCCCGGTTCTCCCCGGCTGCTCTTCACCGTCTCCGACACGGGACCGGGAATCGACCCGGAGCGGATGGAAAGCATTTTCGAGCCCTACACCCAGGGAGGGCGCCCGTCTTCCGGAGAATCCGGGGGAACGGGGCTCGGCCTTTCCATCAGCAGGCGCATCGCCCGGCTCCTGGGGGGAGAGCTGACCGCGGACAGCGCCCCGGGAAAGGGCGCCGTCTTCACCCTGTCACTCCCTCTCCTTCAGGACGGACCCAACGAAAAGGACGTCCCGAAGGGGAAGGAAAAGACTCCGCCCCTGCCGGAACGGCTGACCGTCCTCGCCGCCGACGACCACCCGGTGAACCGTGCCCTCCTGTCGAAAATGCTCTCCCGGCCCGGCTGGCAGGTGATCCTCGCGTCGGACGGCAGGGAAGCCCTGGAGCTGGCGGAAAAACATACGCCCGACGTGATCCTCCTCGACCTGGAAATGCCCGTCCTGGACGGACTGGAAACCGCCCGGGCCCTCAGGGACGAAAACCCCGGAGATGTTCGGCCCTTCATCCTCGGCCTCACGGGCCACGATCCGGACAGGGCCCTTCCCCTCTGCCGCAGGGCCGGCATGGACGGATGCCTCACAAAGCCCTTCACTCCAGAAGACATCCTCGGCGAGATCGCCCGGAGGTTCGGGCGGGACGGGTAACCGGTCATCCCGGACCTCCCCTTTCCTGTCTTTTTTTCCTCTCCCCGAACCTTTCTTTCCGTTTGACTTTTTCCGGAAACAGATCTATTCTCCCCTCTACGGAGGAATCGGATCATGAGCCCGAAAATCGCCCCCACCAGGGGAAACATGGTGAAATTCGCATCATCGCTGAAACTGGCCGAGAAGGGACACGACCTTCTCGAGCAGAAACGGACCATCCTCCTTATGGAGCTGATGGGGAAAATCCGGGAGGCCAAGGAACTCCAGCACTCCCTTGAAGCGGTCTTCTCCGAAGCCTACTTCAGCCTCCAGATGGCCGGACTTTCCCTGGGCATCGAGAACGTGGAGGAACTCTCCTACTCTGTCCCCGAAACCGACGACTTCACCGTGAGGCTCCACTCCGTCATGGGCGTGGAGATACCGAAGGTGGACCCTGTAAACAGGCCGCCCGAACCGTGCTACTCCTTTCTCGGCACGTCGGGGGTCCTGGATGGCGCCTACCTTCACGCCACGGAGGTGCTCTCCCTCATCGCCCGGCTGGCGGAGGTGGAGACTTCCGTCTATCGGCTGGCAGTGCAGATCAGGAGGACCTTCCGGCGGGTGAACGCCCTGGAGAAGGTGGTCATTCCCTCCCATAGGCGGATGCTCGCCTGGATCGCCAACGTGCTCGAGGAGAACGACCGGGAGGATTTCACCCGGATGAAGATGGCCCGCGAGGGATTGGAAAACGAAGGAGGAGGGATCCTATGAACCTGAGCGAAGTGCTGACCGCCCTTCTGGCCGCCGAGGACGAAGCGGCGGATTCTGTTGAGGACGCCCGGCGGAAGGCTGCGGACATCCTCCGGGAAAACAGGGAAAAATTCGCCGCGGACCAGGAGGCCCGGCTCACCGCCGCCAGGGCCCAGGCGAAGGCCATCGTGGAGTCGGCCCGTCATTCCGCCGAGCTTGAGGCCGCCCAGATCGCCGACATGGGAATGCGGGGGCGGCAGAAGATGAAGGATCAGTTCGGCGAAAAGGCCCCGCCGGCGGTGTCGAAGTTCGCGGAAGAGATCGCCGAACGGTACGGAAAAAAAGGAGGGGCCTAGGTGTCCTTTCTCGCCGCGGGAGAACGGGCCGCGGTGACGGCGAAGGCCCGGGTCTACAGGGGAAGGCTTCTCGCCCCCTCTGACTACCTCCGGCTTCTCGAACTGGAGACCGTGGGGGAGATCGCCGCCTACCTCGCGAAGACGGAAGCTTACGGTCCGTACATCACGGAGCCTTCTCCGGAGACCATGCACCGGGGGGACCTGGAGGCGATCATCACCTCCGTCCCTCTCCTGGAGGAGATCCCTTTCTGCCGCTACCTCGGTCCGGAACGAAGCGCCCTGCTCCGGGCATGGGGCGAGCGGTTCGACGTGGACGTGATCAAGCGGGTGCTCCGCATCATCACCACGGGAATGGGAAGCAGGGAGAACCTCCGGCGGAGGGTGGCCTCCGTCCCCATCACCGTGGCGGACGGGGAGAAGCTCCTGGCGGCCGGAAGCCTGAGGGACGTGCTGGAGTCCCTTCGGGGGTACCCCTTATACGACATCCTCGCCGAGCCCCTGAAAAGGATCGAAAAAGAGGGTGGCACCCTCTTTCGGCCCAAGATGGCCATGGATGCCTTCTTTCTCACCCGGATTCTCTCGAAGGGGAAAAAGCTGTCCGGGAGCGAGGGGCGGGGCGTCCGGCAGATTTTCGGCACCAGGGCGGACCTGATCAACATGTACTGGATCTACCGGAGCCGCCGGTTCTTCTCCCTCACCCCGGAGGAGGCCCTCGGCCTGACGCTGCCGGTGCGCTACAGGCTGAATTTCGACACGCTGAGCTCCTTCGCCTTCGCCCCCGACGTGCCGTCCATGGTGAAGCTGCTCAGGGAGAGCCCCTACGGCGAGGCCTTCCGCACCTCCGGCGGAAACGAGGTCCCGGAGGTGGGGGAGATGGCCCTGGAGCACAACCTGTACCGGATCCTCTGGAGGACGGCGTCGGCCATCTTCCGGTCCGGCTCCGCGGGGGTCCACGCGGTGCTCGCGTACCTGACACTGAGAGAGCTGGAGGTGAAGGACCTGTTTACCATTATTGAAGACGTGCGGTATCACTACGACAGGAAAAAGGCCAGGGAATTCCTCATCCATCCCGCCGCCGCATCCTTCGCCGGAAAGGAAAGGGAGGTCGAACCGTCGTGGCTGTAGTGGAAATGATGGGGATGTCCCTCATCGGTCCCCGGCAGGAGATAGAGGCCCTGGCGGCGGAACTGCTCACCCTGGGAAACTTCGAGCCCGTTCCCCTGGAATTTGCCCTTGAACGGCGCCCCGCGTCCCTGTCTTCGGGAGGGGCGCGGATTTCCACCTTCCAGAAGAACCCCTACGACGAACTCCTGGAGAAGCTGAACTACGTCTGGAAGGAAGCGGGAGCGGTATTTCCCGCTGAACGGACCTGCAGCCGGGACACCCCGTCCCTTTCCCGGGAGGAATGCTCCCGGCAGGTGCTCGATGTGGCCCAAAAAATCGACATCTGGAAAAAACGGGCTGAAGTCCTGGAGGAAGAGCGGGAGAAGCTCATGGCGGCGGGGGCCTTCCTCGACGCCCTGGCATCCGCCGACAGGGACGTGGAGGAGACCCTGATGACCCGGTATCTCTCCATCACCTTCGGGCGCCTGAGCGCGGAAAACTATAAAAAACTGGAGGAAATGGCCGCCGTCACGCCCCTGCTGGTCTACCCCGTGGTGGCGGAAAAAGGGTATGTCCTGGCCATCGTCTTCTGCTCCAGGGACTACCTGGAGGAGGCGGAGAAGATCTTCCGGACGGTCTACCTGAAGGAATACCGGCTGACCGACCTCTTCGAGGGTGCTGGTGCAAACCTCAGGGAGCGGCTGAGGGAGCGGCAGCTCGACTCGGAGCGGGCCATCCGGGCCCTCCAGGAAGCCCCCCGGAACTACCTGGGACGCCGGAGGAAGGATCTGGAGCGGCTCTACTGCGCCGTCCACTCCCTCCAGCGGGTCTACGCTCTCTGCCAGAAGCGGGGGGAGATGAGCGGCATTTTCGTGCTGTCGGGGGTCATCCCCGCCCCGACGCTGGACAGGGTGGCGGATCAGGTGGAACGGCTGGGCCCCAACACCCTGCTGCTCACGGAAAAGGGAACGGAACTGGAAAAACGGGGCAGGCAGCTCCCCACCCTGCTGAAGAACAATTTCCTCGCCCGAACTTTCCAGGAGATCGTGGCCCTCTACAGTCTGCCCTCCTACGGGGAGACGGACCCTTCACCGCTGGTGGCGCTGAGCTTCTGCCTCTTCTTCGGCTTCATGTTCGGCGACGTGGGGCACGGCTTCCTTCTCGCCGCCGGGGCATGGTGGCTTGCCCGGAAGGGGATACTAAAAAAAGCCTTCGCATCGGTGATCCGGATCGCAGGAGTCTCCGCCATGGTCTTCGGCTTTCTCTACGGGAGCGTCTTCGGCTCGGAGGAGATCCTGCCCTCCCTGTGGACTTCCCCCATGCACGGCATCTCCGACCTGATACAGACCTCCCTCTTCGTGGGAGTGGCCTTCCTGAGCATGGGGATCGCCATCAACATCCTGGCCCTGAAACGGGAGGGACGGACGGGAAAGATGCTCTTCGACGGCGAGGGGGTGGCCGGTCTCCTCTTCTACTGGACCGCGGCCCTTACGGCCGCCATCGCCTTCACGTCTGACGGGGGGGCTCCGAAACCGCTCCTGGCGGTTCTCGGGCTGCTTTTCCTGGTGATCCTCTTCAGCTCGGTGCTGGAGCGGCTCCTGTTCGGCCCCCAGGAAAAGGACGAGGGCGGAGTGGTCCACACCTTCACGGTGTTCCACGACCTGCTCTCCTTCCTGAGCAACACCGCCTCCTTCGTTCGGCTGGCAGCCTTCGCCCTGAACCACGCGGGACTGTCGGCGGCGGTGTTCATGCTCAGCGACATGGTCCACAGCCTCCCCGGGGGAGCCCTCTTCCGGGCAGCGGTCCTGCTGCTCGGCAACATTGTCATCGTGGGCCTCGAGGGTCTCATCGTCTTCATCCAGACCCTGAGGCTCGAGTACTATGAGTTCTTCAGCAAGTTCTACCACGGCGGCGGCAGGCCCTTCGCCCCCGTGACCTGGAATGGGAAAAAACAAGATTAGACTATCGAGGAGGAACCAATTCATGAGCGGACTTGTACTTATTGCAGGAGGAACGGTGTTTGCCTGCGCTGCCGGATTCTATCTTCGGGGACGGACCGTGCGCTCCCCCAGGGCGGTCCTGGGAGGCGTCCTCGCCGTCCTGGCCGTCCTTCTCGCCGCCGGACTCGTACTGACCCTGCTGCCCGCCCCGTCGGCGGCCGCTGAGGCAACCGCAGCCTCCGCCGCGTCGGGGCTGGGGTTCCTCGGCGCGAGCCTCGCCACCGGGCTGGCCTGCCTGGGTGCGGGCATCGCCGTGGCCGTGGTGGGCGCCGCCGCCCTGGGCGTGGTGGGAGAGAAGCCCTCCATGCTGGGGACGACCCTCATCTACCTCGGCCTGGCGGAAGGCATCGCCATCTACGGAGTCATCGTCTCCCTGCTGATCCTGGGCAAGCTGTAGCCCGGAGGCTCCCGGGGACATGAAGGGATTCCTCATCAGCGACAACCACGACTCCCTGGTACTGCTCCGCCTGGCGGGCATCCCCGGCGTGGAGGTCCACGGCCCGGAGGAGACCGCCGCAGCCCTGGAGGACGTGCTGGCGAACAGGCCGGGCGTGGGAGTCCTTGTCATCACCGAAAAGGCCGCCGCCCAGGTTCCCGCCATGGTGAAGGCCCTCCGGGAAAGGGGAGAAACCCCTCTCCTGGTGGAGATACCCGACCGCCACGGCAGCATGCGGCAGGGTGACTTTCTGACGCGGTACATCCGCGACGCGATTGGAGTGAAGATAGAATGACCGGTTCCATAGCAGGAGACGGCCGGAATTACGAGGTCCGCAACCCCGAAAAACTGGCCTCCCTGAAAAATTTGCTGCTCAAGAAGGCCGACGACGAACGGGAAGCCCTCCTGGAATCAGCCAGGAGTGAGGCAGCCTCGTGGCTCGCCGAGCAGAACGCGGCCCTGGACCGCATGGTGGAGCAGATCCACGCCGAGGCGGTGAAACGGGCGGAGGAGATATCCAAACGGCAGATTTCAGGTGCCGAGATGGCCCGGACCAAGGAGCGGCTCCGCCTCCAGAACTCCCTTCTCGACGAGGCGGTGGGGATGCTCCAGAAGGAGCTCACAGCCCTCCGGATTCATCCGTCCTATCCCGCGGTCCTCGCGGGCCTGGCCCTCGAGGCGGCGGAAAACCTCCCCGCCGGGACGGAGGTCAGAATCCAGCTCGCCTCCGAGGACGAAGCCCTGGGGGAACCTCTGGCGGCCCGCCTCCGGGAGAAGCGTCCCGATCTCTCCGTCTCCTTCGCCCCCGACGCCGCCCCCATCCTGGGCGGGGTCTGGCTCTCCGCACCGGACGGCTCGTGGCGCTCCCCCGCCGACTGGCGGGAGGTCATCGCCGAAGTGAAGGATGCCCTCGCCGAGCGGATCCTCTCCCTCCTGTGAGGAGGCGGCCATGAACTCAGGACGAATCATCACGGTGAACGGCCCCGTGGTCCGGGCGACGGGCATGCGGGACTTCTCCATGCGGGAGATGGTCACCGTGGGACATCTTTCCCTGCTGGGAGAGATCATCCGCCTCGAAGGGGAGGAAGCCCTCGTCCAGGTGTACGAAGACACGGCGGGCCTCACCGTGGGCGAACCGGTAACGGGGTCGGGAAGCCCCCTCTCCATGACCCTCGGTCCCGGCCTCATGGGCTCCATTTTCGACGGTATCGGCAGGCCCCTGGCCCGCCTTATGGAGAAGGAAGGGGCTTTCGTGACACGGGGCGTCTCCGTTCCCCAGGTCGACCCCGACCGTACCTGGGAGGTCACTCCCCTGGGCAAGGTAGGGGACGTGGTCACCCCCGGGACGGTGCTGGCATCGGTGAAGGAGACCTCTCTTGTGGAGCACCGGATTCTGGTGCCCGCAGGGCTTGCGGGGGAAATCCTCTCCATACTCCCCTCGGGCTTCCACAGGGCGTCGTCCGTGGTGGCGAAAATCCGGGATGCCCGGGGAAAAGAAAGATCCGTCCCCATGATCACACGGTGGCCGGTGCGGACGCCCCGGCCCATAGCGGAGCGGCTTCTGCCCGACGAACCCCTGCTCACCGGGCAGAGGGTCATCGACGGCCTCTTCCCTCTTTCCAAGGGCGGCGTGGCCGCCATTCCCGGAGGATTCGGCACGGGCAAGACGGTGACCCAGCACCAGCTGGCCAAGTGGAGCGACGCCCAGATCGTGGTCTATATCGGCTGCGGCGAGCGGGGCAACGAGATGACCCAGGTGCTTGAGGAGTTTCCTGTCCTGGAGGATCCCCGCTCGGGGAAGCCCCTCATGGAGCGGACCATCCTCATAGCCAACACGTCGAACATGCCCGTGGCGGCAAGGGAAGCCTCCATCTACACGGGCATCACCCTGGCCGAGTACTACCGGGACATGGGCTACGACGTGGCCCTCATGGCAGACTCCACCTCCCGGTGGGCGGAGGCCCTGAGGGAGATTTCCGGCCGCCTCGGAGAGATTCCCGCCGAGGAGGGGTTCCCCGCCTACCTCCCTACCCGCATCGCCGAATTCTACGAGCGGGCGGGAAAGGTTACCACCCTGGGGGGAACCCGGGGCAGCATCTCCATCATCGGCGCCGTCTCCCCTCCGGGAGGCGACTTCACCGAGCCTGTGACCCGCCACACCAAGCGGTTCATCCGCTGCTTCTGGGCACTGGACCAGCAGCTCGCCCGGTCCCGCCACTTTCCGGCAATCAGCTGGATCGACTCCTACAGCGAGTACGGCGACGAGGTGAAGGACTGGTACGCCGCGAACGTGAACCCGTCCTGGGCGTCCCTGCGGGAGCGGGCAAGAGAGATCCTTGCGGAGGACGACAAGATCCAGCAGATCATCCGCCTCGTCGGCGAGGACGTCCTCCCCGACGACCAGAAGCTCACAGCCCTCACGGCGTCGCTGCTGAAGAACGGCTACCTCCAGCAGGGGGCTTTCGGGCCCGATTCCTACTGCCCGCCGGAGAAGGGGCTGGCCATCCTCGACCTGCTCCTCGGGTTCCATGAGAAGGCTGACAGGCTGCTGAAGCGGGGCTGTCCCCTCTCGCTCCTCAAGGGAATAAAGGAGCTGGTGGAGCTGACCCACCTGAGGGAGATCCCTGCGGAGATGAAGGAAGCCTTTGCCGATCTGAAAAAGCGTCTCTTCGAGCGCATGGAGACGGTGGACCGGGAGCGAATTGCCCCCGGAAGGGAGGGGTAAACCATGGCAGCAACCGAATACGTGGGCGTGGAGAAAATCTCCGGTCCCTTCCTGCTTCTGTCCGGCATCCCCGGGGTGGGATATGACGAAATCGTGGATGTTCTTTCTCCGGACGGAGGGGTGCGCAAGGGACGGGTGGTCCTCGTGGACCGGAATTCCACCCTGGTGCAGGTCTTCTCGGGCACCGAGGGACTGGCCCCATCCTCCACAGCCGTCCGTTTTCTCGGCCGTGAACTCGAAATTTCCCTGTCCCCGTCGCTTCTCGGCCGGACGTTCTCGGGGCTGGGCGAGCCGAAGGACGGGTGCGGCCCCGTACTCGGGGGCGTGCGCCGGCCGGTGAACGGATCGGCCATAAACCCCATGGCCAGGGAGTATCCCCGGGACTTCATCTCCACGGGCATATCGTCCATCGACGTCCTCCTCACACTGATCAGGGGGCAGAAACTCCCCATCTTCTCCGGGAACGGCCTGCCCCACAACCAGCTGGCGGTGCAGATCGCAACCCAGTCCCGGCTCGTGGGGGCAGAAAACTTCGCCGTGGTCTTCGCCGGAATCGGCATCAAGCACGACGACGCCGCCTACTTCCAGCAGCGTCTCTCCGCCCACGGGCAGGGAGGGCACCTGGTACTCTTCCTCAACCTGGCGGACGACCCGGTGATCGAGCGGATCGCCACGCCGAGGTTCGCCCTCACGGCGGCGGAATACCTCGCCTTCGACCTTGGAATGCACGTTCTGGTCATCATGACGGACATGACAAGCTACTGCGAGGCTCTCCGGGAGCTCTCCGTGGCCCGGGGCGAGGTGCCGAGCCGGAAGGGATATCCCTCCTACCTGTACAGCGACCTGGCGTCCCTCTACGAGCGGGCCGGGGTTCTGCGGAGCGGGCGGGGGAGCGTCACCCAGATCCCCATCCTCACCATGCCGAACGACGACATCACCCACCCCATCCCCGACCTGACGGGGTTCATCACCGAGGGGCAGGTCGTCCTTTCCCGTGATCTCGAGGCCCGCGGAATCTATCCTCCCGTAGAAGTTTTGCCGAGCCTGTCCCGGCTCATGAAGGACGGCATCGGCAAAGGATACACACGGGAGGACCACCCCGACCTCGCAGGACAGCTGTTCGCCTCCTACAGCAGGGTCCACAACGTACGGTCCCTCGCAGGAGTGGTGGGCGAGGACGAAGTGAGCCCGGCAGACCGGGCGTCCCTGGCCTTCGGGGATGCCTTTGAACGGTCCTTCCTCAGCCAGGGGCCGGAGGAGAACCGGGAGATCAGCCAGTCCCTCGATCTGGGATGGGAGCTTCTCTCCTCTCTGCCCGTACAGGAACTGTCCCGGCTTTCCATGGAGGAGATCGAAAAGTACATCCGGAAAAAGGGCGCGTAGATGCAGCGCAGGGGCCGGGGAGATTTCCCCGGCCCCTCCTGTCGCATGAAAGTTTGTCATTCCGAAGGGCGAAGCCCGAGGAATCTCGGTTTTACGACCCCGAAATCAAGCTGTGGAGCGATCGCGTTCCCGGAGGGGAAGGATCTCGGGTTTAAGGCCTTCAGAATCAGGATCAGATCCTTCGTCGCAAACACCGCTCCTCAGGATGACAAGAACGGGGACAATCCCGCCTCTGCTGCCGTACCATAAAGGTTTGTCATTCCGAAGGGCGAAGCCCGAGGAATCTCGGTTTTACGACCCCGAAATCAGGCTGTGGAGCGATCGCGTCCCCGGAGGGGAGGGATCTCGGGTTTGAGTCAACCAAGAACCAAGAACGAGATCCTTCGGCCATGAACCCGGCCTCAGGATGACAAGAACGGGGACAATCCCGCCTCTGCTGCCGTACCATAAAGGTTTGTCATTCCGAAGGGCGAAGCCCGAGGAATCTGGTTTTAAGACCTCGGAATCAAAAACGAGATCCCGCCCCCACAAAGTTTCCCTAAATCACCTGCCGCTCGATCCGCTCCAACTCCACTTGCTCCGATTCCCCTGCGTACCACCGGGGGTTCCTGAACTGTACGAAACAGCCGCAGCCTTCGGGCAGGACATTGCCGTGGGGCGTGTGGACCCGGATGACCTGCCCCGCGATGTTCACGTGGTACTCGATGCAGAAGGTCATGTAGAGCCGCTTCTCTATCCGCCCCGGGTAGCCCGTTCCTTCCGTCCGGCTCAGGCCGATCTCGTTCGGCCGGGAGGCCAGCAGCCCCTCACCATCCGACACGCCCTGGGGAAGCTCGAAGGGGATTGGCTGAATGGTCCCTTCCGCAGGAAACACACGGCCGTCCCTCACCCGGACCCTCAGGAAGTTCGACAGGCCCAGAAAGCCGTAGACGAACTTGTTGGCGGGGTCCTGGTACATTTCCCTCGGCGTTCCCGTCTGGATGATCTTTCCAAGGTCCATGACGAGCATCCTGTCCGACAGGGCCATGGCCTCAGACTGGTCGTGGGTGACGAAGATGATGGTGAAGTTGAACTTCTTCTGCAGGGCCTTGATCTCGAACCGCATGGACTCCCGGAGCTTCGGGTCGAGGTTCGACAGGGGTTCGTCCAGGAGCATGACCCTCGGGTTCGTGACGATGGCCCGCGCCAGGGCGATCCGCTGCTGCTGCCCCCCGGACAGGTCCGAGGGGTAGGCCTTCTCGGCGCCCTGGAGGTCCGTGTGGCCCAGGGCGGTCATGACCCGCTCCCGGAGCTCGTCCCTCGGGGTCTTCTTGACCCTCAGGGGAAAGGCCACGTTCTCGAAGACGTTCAGGTGGGGCCACACGGCGAAGGCCTGGAAGACCATGCCCAGCCCCCGTTCCTCAGGAGGGACGTAGAGGTTCTTCGACTTCACGGACACAGGCTTGTCACCAAGCCAGATTTCCCCTTCCGTCAGGTCCTCGAAGCCGGCGATCATGCGGAGGGTGGTCGTCTTCCCGCAGCCGGAGGGGCCCAGGAAGGAGAAGCACTCCCCTTCCTGTATCTCGAGGTTGAAGTTGTCCACCGCAGTCACCCGGTGGCCTCCCCGGGTGACGAATTCCTTGGTCACGTTCTTCAGCGTTATCCGGCTCATGTTATATACCCTTCCTGTCTCTGGTCACATACCGGAGGGCGAAGTGCCCCGCGATGATGATCCCGATGGCCACGGTGGCGAGGGCCGAAGCCTGCACCGTGTTCCCTTCCGAGTTGATGGCGTAGATGGCCACGCCGAGGGTCCTGGTGAAGGGCCCGTAGAGCAGTACCGACGTGGTCAGTTCCCTCATGGCCGGCAGGAAGATGAGGAAGAAGCCTGCGATCATGCCCGGGCGTATCAGGGGTATGGTGATGTCCCGGAGGGACTCGAGATGGGTGGCCCCGCAGGACCGGGCCGCCTCCTCCAGGGAGTAGTGGACCTGCTCAAGGGAGGCCGACGCTGATTTCATGGCGAAGGACACGTACCGGGCGATGTAGGCGATGAGGATGATCCAGATGGTGTTGTAGAGGTTGATCCCGAAGGCGCCGCTCCAGACCAGGATGACGCCGATGGCCAGCACCAGCCCCGGGATGGAATAGGGCAGCAGGGAGAGCATCTCCAGGAAGCCCTTTCCCCTGGGCTTCACCTTGATGACCACGTAGGCGATCATCACGCCCAGGAACATGGTGATCACGCCCGAGGCCACCGACAGGAAGAGACTGTTCACGATGGAATCCCGGACCATCTTCGACTGCCCCAGGATGTACTCGTAGTTCCGCAATGTGAGGTTCTGCAGCGTGAGCGGCAGGCCGTAGGCCTTGAGGAACCCCACGATGAAGATCATGAAGAGGGGGACCACCACGATGACGAACAGGGAAAGCAGGCTGATCCCGAGAAGGGGGATCTTCGCCCCCCGCAGCTTGATGAGCATGGGCCGCATGCTCTTTCCCTTGATGATGTCGTAATGGCCCGTCTTGAGCACGAGGCGCTGGATGTAGAGGGCCGCCACCACCACGCCCACCAGCAGGATGGACAGGGCCGCCCCCTCCCGGATTCCGTCGAAGCTGCCGGCGGACCGGTTGATGAGCTGGTAGATCTTCGTGGGCAGGGTGAAGATGTTGTTGGAGAACCCGAGGATGGCCGGCACGCCGAAATGGGAGATGGAGGAAATGAGGATGAGCATGGCTCCCGCGGCGATGGCGGGCAGGACCAGGGGAAGGGTGATCTTCCGGATCACGTACCACTGCCCCGCCCCGGCGATCCGGGCGGACTCCTCCAGGGTGGGGTCCATGCGCTCGAGGGCGCTCACCACCTGGAGGAAGACGAAGGGGAAGTAATAGCAGGTCTCCACGAAGACGATGCCGCCGATGCTGTTGATGTCCAGCAGCGGAGCGGTGCTCCCCGTGAGCTGCATGAACCACTTGTTCATGTACCCCGACCGGGGGGCGAGCAGCAGGCTCCACGCCATGGCCCCGAAGAAGGGGGGGAACATGTAGGGAATGGTGAACAGGGCCTTCATGAGACCCTTCATGGGGATGTCGCTCCGGCCGATCAGCCAGGCGTAGAACAGGCCGAGCACGGTCCCGAAGAGGGTGACGAGAAAGCCGATCTTCACGGTGTTGTAGATGGCCGAAAGGTTCTCCGGGGCCAGGACGACCCGGGTGAACAGGGCCCAGTCGGGCTGGGTGCCCTTGAAGAAGGTCCTGACGACGATCATGAGCATGGGCATCAGGACCGTCACGATAAGGATGAACAGCGAAAGGAGGAAGACGATCCGGTCCAGGCCGAAGCGGCGGTCTCCCCGGGACGTTTCTTTTCCGAACATGCTTGTCAGAAAAAATTTCATGTCAATGCTCCTGTAGTGGGGAAATCAAAGGTCAAACCTGGGATCCAGGGGATCCGCCTCGTACACCGCCGGCTGGAGAAACTCCACCGCGCAGGGGGAACCCTCGGCGGGGACCCCCCGGCCGAAGGCCTCGAGGGAATCCTCCTGGACCCTGACGGTATAGCCGCCCACGTTCACGAAATAGTCGAACTGGTGCCCAAGGTAGGTCACCCGCTCCACCACGCCCTCCACGCCTGCGGGGTCGTCCGAAAGGGGGGAGACCCGGATGTCCGTGGGGCGTGAGGCAAGGAGCAGCCTGGAGCCGAAGTCTTCCGGAATGTCCGCCGCAAGGCTGTCGAGCTTCCGGTTTCCGGAAGGCGAGACAAGATGGAGGGAGCCGTTTTCGTGAAGAAGGGGAAGGAAGTTGGACACGCCGAGGAAGGCGTAGACATCCCGGTCCTTCGGGCGGTTCCAGATCTCCTCAGGAGTTCCGAGCTGGCGGATGGTTCCCTTTTTGTCCATGATCACCATGCGGTCGGAGATGGTCATGGCCGTCTCCTGGTCGTGGGTGATGTAGATGACGGTGACCCCGATGGTCTTCTGGAGGTTCCGGATTTCGTAGGCCATCTCCTCCCGGAGCTTCGCGTCGAGGTTGGTGATGGGCTCGTCCAGGACGATCAGTTCCGAGGACGACACCAGGGCCCGGGCCAGGGCCACCCGCTGCTGCTGTCCCCCCGAGAGCTGGGAGGGCAGCCGGTCGGCGAAATCCTGCATCTTCACCTGGGCCATGGCGGCGAGGGCCCGCTCCTTCGCCTCTTCCTTGGGAACTTTGCGCTTTCTCATGGGGTAGACGATGTTTTCGAAGACCGTAAAATGAGGCCAGACGGCGTAATCCTGGAACACCACGCCGATGTTCCGCTTCTCCGGGGCGACCATGATCCTCCGGGACGGTGACGACACCACCCCGTCGTTGAGCAGGATTTCGCCGCGGCCAATCTTTATGAACCCGCACAGAGCCCTCATCAGGGTCGTCTTTCCGCAGCTGGAAGGACCGACGATCGCCAGGTTCTCTCCCCGCTCCACTTCAAGGGACAAACCGTCGATAACGGTGTTCTTTCCATAGTGTACGGTGATGTCCCTCATCGAGACTATCGCCATGGGCGCACCTCCTGGATATGATGCGCGGTCCGGGATGACCTCCGGACCGCACGGGCAATACCGGAAAATACCGGCGTCTATTTGAAAATGGCGTCGAACTTCTGCAGCATGTCCAGCTTGTCCCGGACCAGGGCCGCGGGATCCACGGGAAGCATCCTGGCCTCGGCGACCTTCACGTCGATGGCGTTTTCCAGCTTCATGTCCGGGTTGATGGGCATGGTGAACTCCTCGAGGAGCACCGACTGGCCCTCCACGCTGATGATGTAGTCGTAGAGCTTCTTTGCGGCTTCAGGGTTCTTTGTGTTCTTGATGATGGCGATGGGGCTCTCGATGATGGGTATGTCAGCCTCGGGGTAGGCGAATCCCACGGTGGCTCCCTGGGCCATGACGGTGCGGGCGATGTAGTCCACTCCGATGGAGACCTTGTACTCTCCGGCGGCGGCCTTGTTGACCACTGCGCTGGACCCGTTCTCGAGCTTCAGGCCGTTGGCCTTCAGCTTCTCCAGGTATTCCCAGCCGTATTTCGGGCTCTGGACGAGGCCGGCCACGGTGAACAGGGTGGTGCCGCTGGTGGTGGGGTCGGTCATGGAAAGGTAATCCTTGAACTCGGGCTTCAGCAGGTCTTCCCATGTTTTGGGGATCTGGTCTTCCTTCACGAGGTTGGTGTTGTACACGAAGCCCAGCATGATCAGCCGGGCGGACATGTACAGCCTGTCGGCGTCCTTGAACTTGTCGGGGATATCGGCGGCCGCGGGGGAATCGTAGGGCATCAGGAGGTCCTGCTCCTTGAAGGTCAGGTAGTTGGTGGGATCGCCCACCCAGATGATGTCGGCCGCGATGCCGCCGGACTGGTGCTCCGTGGCCAGCTTGGTCATCACGTTGCCGGTGCCGGCGGTGTAGTAGTCCATGGTCACGTTGGGGTGCTTCTTCATGAAGCCCTCCCGGATGGCGGCGAGCTGGGAATCTTTCAGCGAGGAATAGAGCATGACGTACTGCTTCTCTTCGGCCGCCGCGGCCGTCTGCGTGAAGGACCCTGTCATCGCGGACGCCAGGAGCGAAAGTACGAGCGCTGCCTTAACAAACTTTCCCATAGAAATCATCTCCTCCTTGAACTTTTTTAAACCCGGTGACATTGTAGGAGAAAGGGATTTCCGGGAAAACTGCAAATTTCGTTTCTTTGTTTTATCCCCGATTATCGAAGGCGGAAACGGGAGCGGTACTCCCCGGGGGTGGTGCCGAAACGCTTCCTGAAGAGGGTATAGAAATAGTTCTCGTTGGAAAAGCCCGCGGCCGCCGCCGCGTCACGGACGGGGATGTCGGTCTCCGCCAGCAGCGCCGAGACCTTTTCCATGCGGACCTCCAGGCAGTAGTCGCTGAGGGAGACTCCTCCGGCCTCCTTGAAGATTTTGGAGACGTGGGAGACGGAAAGGCCGACCCTGTCGGCCAGGTACTGCTGGCAGAGGTTTGGATTGGCGTACTCCTCCCGGACCGTCTCCCGGATCTGCTCCACCAGCGCCCGGTTTTTCTCCGTCCTGCACCGCTGCAGGGTCTTTTCGAAAGCTTCGAACCACTCCCGAAAGAAACCGTCCAGGGTCGTCCTGTCCTCGAGAGTCTCGACTGTCTGCTCAAATTCCCCGATGTTCATCTCCTTCGGGCTGCCGAACCCCTTCCCCATCTCCTTCGCCAGGAGCTGCAGTGAAATGTAGAGCCTCTTCATGGAGAACCGGAAATGGGTGAAGGAACCGCCGGAGATGGCCTCGAAAAACTGCAGGTACGCCTCGAAGGCATCCTCTGCCCTGCCCTGGCGGAGAAGCTGCAGCAGCTCCTTCTCCTTCTCCGTGGGGTAGGTCACCGCGGTGCCGCTGCTTCTGGACTCTTTCGGGCACCCGAGGATGGTGCCTTCCGGATAAAGGAAGGAGAACCGCAGCTCCCGGAGAAGGGAATCGGCCAGTCCGGGCAGGAAGGAAAGCCCCTCCGCCTGGGGAGAGCCCACGGCGATCCTGGCGCCCAGCGAGACGGCCCGTGAGCACAGTACCCCCGTTGTTCTTCCGGAACCTCCCTGGAACAGGACCACCATCCGCTCCCCGTCGAAGGGAACCCCCATCAGGGCCGTCTCCGGAAAATCGGACCTGAGCCTGTCCAGCTTTTCTTCAGTGAAAGGCCTGAAACCCGTCAGGCCGAAGGGTTCTTCCGGAGAGAAGGGGATCCGGAATTCCCGGAACTGCTCCAGGAGGCTCCCGGGATCGGCGGTCTTTCCCGACAGGGCCCCCCGCAGTACGTCGGTCTGCAGGAGCTTCCGGTAGGACTCGGCCGTCTCCTCCACCGTCTCGGCCCGGGACAGGATGCTGTCTATCCGGGAGGAGAGGAATCCGAGATCTCCCTGGCCGGAATTTTCCCCCTCGGCGTGGGGGTCCACCCTGCGCACGAGCTGCCTGATGGGCCTGTAGAGTTTCCTGGAGACCGCCACCACGAGGAGCATGGCCAGGGGAACGCAGACCAGCACGAGGATCATGGTGGTCCGCCGCCGGGCGAGGATCTCCCCCATGATGGCCCCGTAGGGATAGGTCCGGATGAGGAAGGGGGAATTCTCCCCGCTCCGGGAATAGAAAACGAACACCTCGTCCTCCCCGGACAGGAAGGAAAAGGAGCCGCTCCGGTCTCCCCGGGCCTTCAGCCGCCGGAACAGCCCGTCACCGGCGATGTTCTTCAGGAACATGGACGGGTCGGAATGGTAGGCGATGGTGCCGTCGGCGTCCACGAACATCACCCGCGACGGGGAAGAGGGCGTGTCCAGGAACACCTCCCGGAGCCAGTCCAGGGTGATGTTCATGATGAGGGCGCCGCCGATTCTCGGCTCCGTCTTCCGGATGTCGTAAAAAACGAAGGAATAGACGGGAACCTCGCCGGAGGCCTGGCGGGAGAACCGGGGGATGGGCTCGAGCCTTCTGCGGTCGGCGGAACCGCCGAGCAGGGAGAGAGCCCCCTGGTCCCGGAACCGTTCCGCCCTGTCGGAATCCACGTTGCTGGTGGCGTACACGTACTTCCGTGCGCCGTTGTAGACATAGATGGAATGGATATGCATCCCCGCGCTCATGACGGCGTCCAGCCGCCGTATTCCCGTCACCTCGTCGAAGTTCTTCAGGTCACCCCGGTACATGAGGTTCTGGATCGACGGCTCCAGGAACAGCTCCATGCCGCTGATGCGGATCATCTTCTGGAGATACTCGTTCATCCGGCGGTTTTCCGCGAGGAACTCCCGGTTCAGCCTGTTCACCGTGGCGGCGGAGAACTGCTCGAAATGGTAGTTGAGGAACCAGGAGAGCACCACGATGGTGATGATGACCGTGGCGGCCACCAGCATGAGGATCTCGGAAAAATAGGTTTTCAGTATCCTGAGTCTGACCATGGCTCCCGGAGCGGCTCCTTCGCATCGTGATGGCGTCCCTTCCGGCCTGGAGGACACGGAAATATGGTACCATACGCCGGCCCGCCGGCCCGGAAACCCGAAGGTATCGATTCAGCCGTGCTATAATTTCCCACAACTGAATATTCTGTTCTTCACAACCCCACTTTTTCCGGGAGGAACGGACTATGGCTGAATTACCGGCTTCGCGAAAAAGACGACCATTCTCCCGGTTCTTTCCGGGAGTCCTGATCATTGCAGCCCTTCTCGCCTTCCCGTTCCTGTCCTCCCCTCCTGCGGCAGCCGTTCCCCCGGGAGAACTCACGCCGGAGGAACGGGAATACCTTCGGCGCCTCGGCCCCGTGAAGATGTGCGTGGACCCGGACTGGTACCCCTACGAGCGGCTCGGTGAAAACGGTGAATTCTACGGCATCGCCGCGGATCTCATCCGACTCGTCGCAGAACGGTCCGGGGTGGAGCTGGAGCTCGTCCCCACCTCGAGCTGGGCTGAAAGCATCGAGTATTCCCGGACGGGACGATGCCACATCCTCGCCTTCCTCAACCAGACCCGCGCCAGGGACGAATGGCTTCTCTTCACTTCGCCCTACTACACGGAACCGGCGGTGTTCATCACAAGGCAGGAACACGAATACATACCGGACCCCGCAAGGCTCACCGGCAGGACCATTGTCCTCCCCGAGGGGACCAGTATGGAGGAGAGGGTACGAAGGGATTACCCCAACCTGCGTGTCATCACCGTCAGGAACGAGGACGAGGTTTTTTCCTTCGTGGCGGGCCGGAAGGCGGACATGACCCTCCGCCCCCTGTCATCCGCAGCCTACGCCATAAAAAAACAGGGTCTCTTCAGCCTGAAGATCGCCGGCCAGCTCCCGGACTTTCTCAACCGCTTCCGCATCGGCGTGGTCAGAGAGGAGCGACTCCTCCGGGACATCCTCGAACGCGGGGTGCTGAGCATCACTCCCGGGGAGACCGAGGAAATCTTCAACCGGCACGTTTCCGTGACGATCGAAAGGGGCGTGGACTACTCCCTTCTCGTGAAGACCGTCCTCCTCTTCCTGGCTCTCTCCGCCGCGGGAGTGTTCTGGTATCTTCACCAGCGCCGTCTGAACAGGGAGCTTGCGGAACTCAGCGGCCGCCTCCGGAAGGACGTGGCCGCCAGGATGGAAGCGGAGGACAGGCTCAGGCTCCTCGCCGACCACCTCCGCATGATCATCGACACCGTGCCCGAGTATATCTTCGCCATGGACCTGAACGGCCGTTTCCTCCTCGCCAACAGGGCGGTGGCTGACCTCTTCGGCACCTCCCCCGAGAATGTCACCGGAAAGACCGACATGGATTACGGAGTGCCGGAAGAGCAGGCGAAGGCCTACATGGAAACCAACCGCACCGTCTACCGGAGCGGAAAACCCCTTGTAATACAGGCTGAGCGGCTGATGAGGCGGGACGGTACCCTGGGGTGGTTCCAGACCACCCGGATCCCCTACATCCATTCGTGGTGGAAAGAGCCGGCGGTTCTGGGCGTGGCCATTGACGTGACCGACAGAATCCGGGCCGAGGAGGAGCTCCGGCGGAGCGAAGAGCGGTACCGTCTTCTCGTGGAGACGGCCCAGGAAGGAATCTGCGTCATCCAGGATTCGGGCATCGCCTATTTCAACCCCATGGTCCGGGAAATGCTCGGATACTCCGGGGAAGAGCTGAGCGCCTCCCCCTTTCTCAGGTTCGTTCACCCGGGGGACAGGGAAGTGGTGGCCTCCAACTACAGGAAGCGGCTCTCCGGAGAACCCGTGGACCAGCGGTACCCCGTCCGCCTTCTGAGAAAGGACGGGTCCGCAGCCCGGATCGAAGTCAGCGGCATCCTTATCGACTGGAACGGCAGGCCGGCCACCCTCAATTTTCTGAACGACATTTCCGGACAGTACGAGGCCAGGGAAAAACTGCTGGAGACCAACCGCTACCTGGAGGAGACCATCGGCGTCACCAGGGACCTGGCGGAGAAGGCCGAGGCGGCGAACAGGGCGAAATCGGAGTTCCTGGCCAACATGAGCCACGAACTGAGGACCCCCATGAACGGCATCCTCGGAATGACAGGACTGCTCCTGGACACTTCCCTTTCCCAGGAACAGCACCGGTACGCGGAGCGGGTCAGGGAAAGCGCGGAATTTCTCCTGGGCCTCCTCAACGACATCCTCGACTTTTCCAAGATCGAGGCGGGGAAACTCGACCTGGAAACCATGGACTTCGACCTGGGAGTGCTGCTGGAAGGTTTTGCGGCCACGGCGGCGGTGAAGGCCGGGGAGAAAGGGGTCGATTTTCTCTGCACTGCCGCCCCCGATGTCCCGTCCCGGCTCCGGGGTGACCCGGGCAGGCTGCGCCAGGTTCTCACCAACCTGGCGGGGAACGCCGTGAAGTTTACCTCGGAGGGGGAGGTATCGGTCCGGGCGTCCCTGGAAAGGGACGACGGCGAGACCGTGACGGTGAAGTTTACCGTGAAGGATACAGGCATAGGCATCCCCGAGGGAAAAAAGGGCCTGCTCTTCAGGAAATTCAGCCAGGGGGACGCCTCCACCACCAGGAGGTACGGCGGGACCGGGCTGGGTCTCGCCATCTCCCGGCAGCTCGTGGAGCTCATGGGAGGGAAGATCGGCTTTGTCAGCCCCGCCCCGGGGCCGGGGAAAATCCCCGGAGGGCCGGGTTCGGAATTCTGGTTCTCCGTTCCTTTCGGGAAACAGTCCGGTGAAGGAAAGATACTCTCTGCTTCCCCCGCCGTTCTGGAAGGAGTCAGGATCCTCGTGGCGGACGGCAGCGAGACCGGCAGGGAAACCCTTTCTTCCCTCGCCGCTTCCTGGGGAATGCGCCCCGAAACGGCCGCTGAAGGAGCCGCCGCTTTCGCGGCGCTCCGGAGAGCGGCGGAAGAGAATGACCCCTTCTCCATCGTTCTCATCGACCAGCACCTGCCGGACACGGAGGGAGAGGCATTAGGGCAGGCTATTCTGTCCGACCGCCGGTTCTCAGGAACGAAACTTGCCCTGCTGGCCTCTTTCGGGGCCCGGGGAGACGCCCGGAAGACTGCTGAAGCGGGGTTCTCGGCCTACCTCACCAGGCCGGTGAGTTCCGGTGAACTCCGCAGCGCCCTCTCTCTCGTCCTCTTCCCCGAAGGCACCGGCGGCACCCCGCCTCTCGCCACCCGCCATGCTGCCCGGGAGCGGTTTCAGGGGTTCGGAGGCCGTGTTCTCGTGGTGGAAGACAACACCGTCAACCAGGAGGTGGCCGTGGGCATCCTCCGGAAGTTCGGCCTTTCCGCCGACGTCGCCCGGAGCGGACAGGAAGCCCTGGAGCTTCTCGGGAAGGCCCCGTATGACCTTGTGCTCATGGATGTCCAGATGCCCGACATGGACGGCCTCGAGACGACGAAACGGATCCGGGGCCCTCTCTCCCCCGCTCTCCGCCCTGACATACCCATCGCCGCCATGACTGCCCACGCCATGCAGGGGGACAGGGAACGATGCCTCGCCGCGGGCATGAACGACTACATAGCCAAGCCCGTCCATCCCGCTGCCCTTGCCGCCGTCCTGCAAAAGTGGCTTCCCCGGACGGAACTGAAGCCCCTTTTACCGGAGAGCTCCGCCTCCGGAGGGGAGGAGTTCCCCGGTGTATGGAACAGGAAGGGCTTCCTTGCCCGCCTGATGGGCGACGAAGCCCTTGCCGGTGACATTCTCGCAGACTATCTCCGGGATATTCCCCTCCAGATAGCCGATCTCAAGGCAGCTCTCTTCCGGGGAGACGCTCCCGCCGTACGGAACAGGGCCCACTCCATCAAGGGGGCATCGGCGAGCATCGAGGCCTCCGCCGTGACTGATGCGGCGTTCGCCGTGGAAGAGGCGGGCCGGTCCGGTGACCTTTCCGGGGCGGAAGCCCTCTTGGAGGCCCTGGATCGGGCCTTTTCCGGTCTGAAGCTGATCGTAACCGGCTCCCGGGGGGTTTCCGGGCCTGAAGAAACGAACTGACGGTTTTTCGGATATCATGAAACCGCCGGGACAGGTTCCCGGCCCGGTAAATCTTTGCCCAGAGGAGGGAACATGCCATGAAAATCCTTGTCGCCGAAGACGACCTCACATCCCGGAGAATACTCTCCTCCGTGCTGGGCAAGATCGGTCACGAAACCGTGGAGACCTCAGACGGGCTCTCCGCCCTTGCCGTGCTGGAAAGCCCCGACTGCCCCCGACTGGCCGTGCTCGACTGGATGATGCCTGGAATGGACGGGCCCGAAGTAATCCGGCGGGTCAGGGAAAAAGGAAATGACCGGCCTCCCTATATCATCATGCTCACCACCAGGGGCTCGAAGGAGGACATTATCGCCGGGCTCGGCGCCGGGGCCAACGACTATCTTGCGAAGCCCTTCGACACCGGCGAGCTCCAGGCGAGGGTTGAAGTGGGACGCCGCATGGTGGAGCTTCAGGACGCCCTCGTGGAAAGCCGGGAAGCCCTTGCCTATCAGGCGGCCCACGACAGTCTTACGGGACTGCTGAACCGCAGGGCGATCCTCGACCGCCTCGCTGCCTGGACCATGGAGGCCCGAGACGGCCATGTGGCGGTAGGGCTCCTGGATATCGACCATTTCAAGAGAGTGAACGATACCCTGGGGCACCAGGCGGGGGATGAGGTCCTCCGAAGAATTGCTTCCGTGATGAAGGAGTTCTGCGGCGCCGATGGGGCAGGCAGGATGGGGGGGGAGGAATTTCTCGCCCTCCGGCGGCCGGGCGGAAACGGAGATCCCTTCAACTTCTTCGACAGCCTCAGGGAGCGCATCGCGAAAACATCCATAAAGACAGAGACGGGTACCGTCTCTGTCACGGCCAGCATCGGCGTAGCCCTGGCCGCTGCCGGGACGGCCGAAGACCGTATCCTGACCGCCGCCGACGATGCCCTCTACCGGGCGAAGAACCTCGGCAGGAACAGGGTGGAAAGGGCGTTCTGAAAAGGGATTTTCACCTATTCCTCTCCCGGGGCAGTCCTGTTGCGACCTTCAGCCTTGGCCCGGTACAGGCCCATATCCGCCCTCCGGACAAGGGTTCCGGGAGTGTCTCCCGGAAGGGCCTCCGCCACCCCGATGCTCACAGTCACATATCTGGTAATATCAAACGTTCCATTCTCCACGTTGCTCCGTATTTCTTCGGCCACGGCGAGAGCTTCCTCCGCACCTCTCCCGGGAAGGACCACCAGGAACTCCTCTCCCCCCCACCGTCCCACGGATCCCCGCTGTCCTACCGTGCCGGAAAGGATGGCGGCCGTCTTCCGCAGCACCCCGTCCCCGGCCTGGTGACCGAAGGTATCATTCACTTCCTTGAAGTGGTCAAGGTCGAGAATGAGCACCGACAGGGGGGCGCCGCTTTTTGCGGAGCTCTGCAGTACCCGCTGGAGGACCCCGTCGAGATGGAGTCGGTTGCTCACCTGGGTCAGGGCGTCCGTCCTGGAGGTCCATTCGAGCAGGGCAATCTTTTCCTCCAGCATCTTCAGAATGCTCGCCACCGCCGCCGTCACCGCGGCAACTTCATGGCGGCTCTTCCCGGACTCCTCCTCCAGGCTCTCCCTGAGCCCTGGAAGATCGGCATCCTTGTCCGAGAGCCTGATAAGGCTGCCCATAAGTCGGGTGTAGGGACGAAGATGGCGGCGAAGCATCAGGAAGAGGCCCAGGGGGAGGGCAACGAAGAAGAATCCCAGGGCAAGCACAAGTTTGCTGTGCAGGTCCGTGAGGGGGACCATTGCCCGGTCGTCGGGGAAATAGACAAGAACCCTTTTCATGGGAATCCCCTCGTGGATCAGCTCCGGATCCAGGTGAAGGAAGGATCTGTAGCAGGCGCCCGCAAAACTTGTTGCAGCCGGGTGCCCCTCAGGCTCCACCAGAAGTTCGAGCCCCGTTCCGGAGACGAAGAACGAGAGCAGTGACGGGGTCACCGGCGCCGCCACCATGACCGTTCCCACGGGGATATCCCCGTAGAGCTTCACTGGAGCCGCACAGATGATGCTGAAGGCTCCCTCGATCTCGTAGAAGGCCGCCACGTCCCTTCCTCCGGCGGCACCCTGAAACGCCGGGTGGGACCGGAGACTGTCGCCGAACCTCGAGGGGTCGTGGGGCCTGGAAAGTACCATGCCGTCCAGGTCGGTGAAGAGAATTTTATCCATTCCCCCCGCATCGAGAAAAAGCTTTCCCCAGGTGGTCAGGTAGTCGGAATCGGCGCCCTCCACGGCCCGGGCGGCATCTCCCGAGGCGCCGAGGATGGCCGCTGTTTTCTTCATGTCGTTCAGGAAGGAGGAAAGCCGGAAACGCAGGAGGGACACCTTGAGACGGTTCTCCAGGGCCACGCTTTCCTCGTGGAGCCTGAGAGACCGGTTCACCTGGAACATGCCCAGGCCAAGCACCAGTATCAGGGGCAGCATGGCCGTGATAAGGACCTTCCAGTACAGCTTCAATCGGGCTCCCCCTTTCGTCCTCAGTCACCGGTCCCGAGAGCCCGGCGGAGGGGGTCGTAAAAGGAATCCCCCAGTACGGCGAATCCGGCGGCAGGCCACTGCAGGTGGAACCGGACAGCCTCCATGGGAGCGGAATCCGGCCCAAGGCGGGGGAGCACTTCCTGCAGAAGTTGTACGTGCTCCTGCGGCACCCTCTTCCCGGCAGCTATGGCATCGAGAGGGATTGGCTCCGAAGAGGCAAGCACCCGGAAAATATTGCCTTCCGTGCCCTCTGCGGCGGCGAGCGTCCCGGAAGACACGGCACCTCCTTCCACGGAGCGGGCTTTCAGGGCCTCGATGACGGCGTCGTGCTTTCCGACGAAGAAGATTTTTCCGAAGAAGGTCTCCGGGTCGATCCCCCTGTCCCGGAGCATCAGCAGGGGGATGATGTAGCCCGAGGTGGAATAGCGGTCGGTGAAGGCGAACCTTTTTCCTTCCAGGCCTTCAAGACCGGTGACGGCACTGTCGGCCAGGCACAGAATCACCGAGTGGTAGAAGGGGGTTATCTCCCCCCCCTCCTCTTCCATGTAGGTGGCCACGTAGGATAGTCCCGGAACGGAGGGGCCGAATCGGACATAGCTCGCCGCACTGAGCATGGCGATATCCACCGAGCCGTCGGCGAGGCGGCGGATGATTTCCTCGTAGTTTCTCGTGACCACCGTGCGGACCGTCCACCCCGTTGCGGCGGAGATATAATCCGCCAGGGGCTTCAGGGCTTCGTATACTTTTTTCGGGTCGTTGGTGGGGTATGCCGCCAGGGTATAGGCCGGGGGCTCCGCGAAGAGCGGCACTGCCGGAGGAAAGGCGGAACAGAACAGCAGGAGGAGGACAGTAAAAAAAACACCCCGGCAGATATTCCGGGGCTGCTCGAAGCCTGCTTTTTCCGGAACCTGTGAACGGTTGTCCTCCACGGAACGGTTTCTCCGGAAGAAAGTCGGCAAACTATTCACCTTCTTTAATTCTGTTTGTCTATTATTGTGATCCCAAAATACCATTTCTTTCCCCGGGAGTCAATGATCATGCAGGACTATCACCGGAAAAGAGAATAAAGAAGATAAATCAGAAAAAATTCTTTGTTCCGCCTATTGACAAAAGAAAACCCGGAGAGTATCGTTTTTTTGTCGACATTAAAATTCTCGGTCAGGACGGTGACATCATGGCTGTCTTTTCGGCTCAGGAGTACGGGGAACGGCTCCGAAAAACCAGGGAGCGGATGCACGAACAGGGCGTGGAAGTTCTTCTGGTGTCCCATCCTGCGAACATGAACTATCTCACCGGTTTCGACGGGTGGTCCTTTTACGTCCACCAGGGCCTCATCGTCGCCCTGGACCACGACGAACCCCTCTGGTTCGGCCGCGAGCAGGACAGCAACGCCGCACGGATCCTCACCTCCCTCCGGGAGGAGGACATTCTTGGCTACCCGGACCACTACGTCATGTCGAAGCTCCGCCACCCCATGGATTTCGTGGCGGACATCCTGAAGGAACGGGGCTGGGACAGGCTGCACATCGGCGTGGAAATGGAAGGGTACTACTTCACCGCCGAAGGCTTCCGGGTCCTCGGGAGAAACCTCCCCGGCGCGGTGGTGAAGGACGGTACCCTGGTGGTGAACCTCGTGCGGAGGGTCAAGTCGGAGGCGGAGATCGAGTATATCCGCCAGGCGGCCAGGATAGCTGAAAAAGTTATGAACACAGCCCTCGAGACCATTGTCCCGGGTGTGAGGGAGAACGACGCCGCGGGAGAGATCTACAAGGCCCAGATCAGCGGCACCGCCGAATTCGGCGGAGACTATACCTCCCTCTGTCCCATCATGCCTTCCGCCGAACGGACATCCTCGGCCCACCTCACCTGGTGCACCGACCGCAGGTACGAAAACGGGGACATCGTCCTCCTGGAACTGGCCGGAGCCCGCCACCACTATCACTGCCCCATTTCCCGAACGCTGTTCCTGGGTGAACCCCGCCCCGAACTGCAGAAAATCGCCGACGCCGTCATCGGCGGGCTGAACGAAACGGTGGCCTTCATCCGCCCCGGCGTCACCGCCGAAGAGGTGGAGGCCAAATGGAGGGAATCCATCGCCGGAACAGGGGTGAACAAGCCCTCCAGGGTAGGCTACTCCTTCGGCCTCAACTACCCGCCCGACTGGGGAGAGCAGACCCTGAGCCTGCGGCCGGCGGACACCACCATCCTCCAGCCGGGGATGTGCATCCACTTCATGCCGGGCATCTGGATGAAGGATTTCGGGTTCGAATGCAGCGAGCCCCTCGTGGTCACCGAAAAAGGGTGCGAGCTTTTCCTGAACTTCGAAAGGAAACTCTTCTCAAAATAGGGAAACCGTGGTAATCAGGAAGGAAAAACAGGATCGGAGAGATGGAAATGGACCGCGTAGCCTTTGAAAAGGACACCCTGAGCGAACGGGTCGCCGACTACATCAGGCGGCAGATCCTCTACATGGACACCTTCAGGGACGGAGACCACATCCTGGAGACGGAGATCGCCGAAACGCTCGACGTGAGCAGGGCCACCGTCAGGGAGGCCCTCAAGGACCTTGAGACCCAGGGCATAGTGGAGATCATCCCCCGGAAGGGGACCTACGTGGCCGCCTTCGACCACAAGGACATGATCGAGCTCCTCGAACTCCGCTGCATATGCGAGGCCTACATCTTCGAAACCCTTCTGGCGGAAAACATGCTGGAGGATCAGGACTTCGCGTTCCTTGAGAAGATCATCGACGAGATGGTGCAGGTATCCCGGTCCTCCGGCGAAAAGGGGCTCTCCCGGTCCATGGCCTTTTCCTCCAAAGACCTGGAGTTCCACGGCTATCTCTGGAAAAAATCGGGACGGCGCTGGTTCTGCAAGGTCCTCTCGGACAACTACTACCGGCTCCGGCTCGCCATGATGCAGGACCTCATGCTCGAAAGCAACATGGAACAGTCCGCGGTGATGCACTACGACATCCTCGGGGCCCTGAAGGCGGCGAACCTCGCGGACGCGAAAGCCTTCCTCCGGAAGCATATTCTCACCCTCCACGGCAGCGAAACGGTGATCTGAACCTATTCCTTTCCCCCGGAGTGACAGGATATCCGCCGGCATGATATGTCGACAAAAAAACGGCGACAAAAAAATCGAGAAGGAGGATGAAAGAGATGTTCAAGGCAAAGCACCTGACGGAAATACAGGCCTTCATGGAGAAAACGGGAATCCCGGGCAGGGACGGGTGGGGGCTTCCCCCGTCGAAAAAGAGTTTTCCCGACGGCTGCAACTACCGCATCGAGATCGCCGGAGTCGAGCGATATTCCAACATGGTGGCCATGGTGGACGAAGCGAAGAAGCGCAGCCTTCCCGTCCATCGGGCCATCTGCACCGTGAGCGGCTCCACCTACTGCGACTTCGAAGAACTGAAGAACATGGCGAAGCTGGCTCATGACGAGCAGATCGAACTGATCATGGTGGTGGGCCACCGCAAGGCCTGGGACGTGGGTTCCAAGGAGATGGGCTATCCCGAAGGGGGTCCCCAGGGACCGAGGCACCGCGGGTCCGACAGCATGGCCTACTGGGTGGAGGACATGATGCGGAACGTGGAGGCGGGGATCCGGGGCTTTCTCGTCTATGACGAAGGGGCCCTGAAGCTGGTCAACCGGATGAGGGCCGAGGGTTTTCTCCCGAAGGAGACCATTTTCAAGTGGTCCGTCTTCGGCGGCCAGTGCAGCCCCGCCGGGGCGAAGCTCCTGGAGGAGCTGGGGGCCGACACCATGAACCCCATCTCCGACGTGTCCCTTCCCATCCTCTCCAGCATCCGCACGGCGGTGAACATGCCCCTGGACGTCTACATGATCATCGTGGACTCCTTCGGCGGCATGTTCAGGGCCTACGACGCCCCGGAGATCGTCCGGGTGGCCTCGCCCGTGTACTTCAAGATCGAGCCGGGAACCTCGGAGGGCGACATCTACAAGCCCTGGGTCACCGACGGGTGGCACGACGAGTTCATCCGGGCCAAGGTGAAGATCGCCTCCACCCTTCGGGAGATCATGGAGCGCCGCGCTCCCGAGCTGAAGCTTTCCGGCCGGGGTCCCGCCGACCTCAGGCTCCCCGCAGTCGACTGATTTATCCTTTTGAGAGCCCGGGACGGACAGTTCCCGGGCTCTTCCGCCCCGGGCCGCCGGGGCCCATCCGTTCGCCGGGAGGGAGGATCCGCTATTGAGAAACCTTGAAAAGATCGACAGCGTTCTCACCTGGATCGAGGAAAAGATCCTCGTGTACGGCATCCTGTTCATGGCGGTGATTCTCATCGCCAACGTGATTTCCCGGAACTTTTTCTATTCCAGCATCAACGCCTCCGAGGAGATCAGCTAGTTTCTCGTGGTCATGGTGACGTTCCTGGGTACGAGCTACGCCGCCAGGAAAGGGCTCCATATCCGCATGTCCATCCTGAACGACGCTCTAAGGGGGAAACCCCAGAAGCTCCTTGCCCTTTTTGTCTCGCTGGTTACGGCCTGCATCATGCTTTACCTCGCCTGGCTGTCCTTCCGCTATGTCCGCCGGGTGGGGACGCTCCACAGGGTCAGCCCGATCCTCCAGTTTCCCCTTCACTACGTCTGGTCGGTGGTCCCGGTAGGGTTCGCCCTCACCGGGGTCCAGTACTTCCTCACCTTTTTCCGCAACCTGAAGAGCGGCGACGTCTGGGTTTCCTACTATGTGAAGGATGAACTGCTCGACCCGGGAGAGATGGCCGCGAAGAAGGAGGGGAACTGACATGCTGCTTCTGATGATAGGGATCATGTGCTTTTTCCTCATCCTCGGCTTTCCCATGATCGTCCCCCTGGCCCTGACGCCGGTGATCGTGGCGGCGGTGTACTTTCCCCTGCTCGACCCCATGAACCTGGTGCAGCAGATGCTTGTGGGGGTAAGGCCCCTGTCTCTCGTGGCGGTGCCCATGTTCATCTTCGCCGCCGACGTGATCTCCACCGGACAGGTGGCCAGGCGGCTCATCGACTTCGTCATGGCCTTCTTCGGCCACACCCGGGGAGGCCTCGCCGTAACCACCACGGCGGCATGCACCTTCTTCGGCGCCGTCTCGGGGTCCACCCAGGCCACGGTGGTGGCCATCGGGGGCACCATGCGCCCCTACCTTCTCCGCGACAGGTACGACGATTCCTTCTCCATCGCCCTCATCATCAACGCCGCCGGCATCGCCCTGCTCATCCCGCCGAGCATCTCCATGATCATCTACGGCGTGGTCACCGGCAGCTCCGTGGGCGAGCTCTTCATCGCGGGGATCGGGCCCGGGCTGCTGGTCTTCCTTCTCTTTTCCCTGTACTGCAGCTTCGCCGCCCGGACAATGGACATCGTCCGCACACCGAAAGTACCCCTTGCCGACCGGCTGAAGGCCCTCAAAAAAGCCGTCATTCCCATCGGCTTCCCCCTCATCATCCTCGGGGGCATCTACTCGGGCAAGTTCAGCCCCACCGAGGCGGCGGCGGTGGCGGTCCTCTACGCCGTGGCCGTGGAAGTTCTCGTGTACCGGCATATCGGCTGGAAGGACCTGTACCGCATCTCCCTTTCCACGGGCATCGTCACGGCGGTGGTGTTCATCCTCGTGGCGGCGGGAGCCGCCTTCTCGTGGCTCATCGGCTACGCCAGGATCCCCGAGATGATCCTGCCCCCCCTGCTGGGGGAAAACCCGTCCATGGTCAGGCTCCTTCTGATCATCGCCGCGTCCTACTTCATCGGGTGCATGTTCGTGGACTCCATCGTGGTGATCATGATCCTCGCCCCCATTTTCCACCCCATCGCCATGAAGCTCGGCATCGACCCGATCCTCATCGGCGTCCTGGTAACCATGCAGGCGGCCATCGGGGCGGTCACGCCGCCCTTCGGGTGCAACATCTTCACAGCCATGGCCGTCTTCAGGCGCCCCTACGCGGACGTGGTGCGGCGGATCACGCCGTTCCTCGCCCTGTACATTCTCGCGACCCTCATCGTCATCTTTTTCCCGTCCCTTTCTCTTTTCCTGAGGGATCTGGCTTTCAGGTAGCGCCCCGTGCGTGGGGAAGCACAGCCGAAAGGGGGAATCCGCCGGAAAAACCAGGAAAATCAGGCAGTCCGGGCATCGAAATACAAGGAGTTGTTCCCAATCTGAAGGAGGTGCTGGAAGGAATGAACAGGTTTTTGAAAGCGGCGGCAGCGGTGCTCGTGTGTTTCTTCGTCTTCGGGGCTGTCTCCCCGGCCATGGCGGCGAAGCAGGAGTGGAAGTTCGCCATCGAGGAAATCACCGGGAGCGTGCAGGATGAGTTCGCCCAGTTCTTCAAGAAGAAGATCATGGAGCGGATTCCGGATACGGAAATCGAAATTTATCCCGTGGGGGTCCTCGGCGACAGCGAAGACCTGACGGAGCAGACCATGAACGGCGTCCTTCATTTCACCATGGCGTCTCCCGGACACCTGGGAACCTTCATTCCGGTGGTCCGGGTCTTCTCCCTCCCCTTCATCTGGTCCGACAGGATGGAAGTCAACAAGGAGGTCATGAAGAACAGCGTGGCCATCTACAGCCTCCTGGAGAAGGAATACGAAAAGCACAACCTGAAGCTGCTGGGCGTCTTCCCCGAGGGGTGGCAGGTGTGGACCGCCAACAAGCCCCTGAGAACACCCGACGATTTCAGGAATTTCAGGATGCGCATCATGGGCGACCCGCTCCTGGCCGAGATCTACAAATCTTACGGCGCCAACGCGGTCCAGGTGCCCTATCCCGACCTCTATTCCGCCCTGCAGCTGAAGATGGTGGACGGCAACATCCAGCCCTTCTTCGCCCACGAGGAGATGAAGTTCTACGAGCAGCAGGATTACTTCATCGACATCAGGGAGATGCCCTTCGTGGCCACCTTCGTGGTGAGCCTGAAGTGGTTCGAGACCCTTCCGGCGGAGCAGAAGAAGATCATCGAGGAGACGGCCCGGGAGACCATCGATTTCGTCTTCGACATGCAGGACAGGATGAATTCCGAGCGGCTCCAGAAGATGCTGAAGATCAAGCCTTCCCTCCAGGTGATCGTGCCCGCCCCCGAGGAGCGTGAAACCTTCAAGAAGCTCTCCCTCCCCGTGCGGGACACCTACGTGAAGATGGCGGAACCCTACGGTAAAGATGTTCTCGAGACCCTGGTGAAGGAGCTCGAGGAAGCGGAGAAGAAAATAGCGAAATAGCCGGTTTTCCGCCGGGGGGGAGGGAGGTTCCTCTCCCCCCCGGCGGTCCCACGGAGCTGAGGCAGGCCCCGGAGTACTCCAGGGAGGGGAACCCCATGAAAAATGTCTGGGAAGAAGCGCTGTTCAACCTGTCGAAAGCGGCGGAAGCCATGGACCTGGAACCCGAGATCCTGGAGCGGCTCTCCGTGCCCATGCGGTTCACCGAGTTCACCATTCCGGTGCGGATGGACAACGGGGCCCGGAAGCTCTTCCTGGCCTTCAGGTCGTGCCATCAGGACGCCACCGGGCCCACGAAGGACGGCACCAGGGTGCGCCCCGGCCTCACGCCGGAGGAGATCAAGGCATTATCCCTTTTTATGAGCATCAAGCATGGAGTGGCCGGCATTCCCGCCGGCGGGGGGAAGGGAGGTATCAGGGCGGATCCGTCCGCGCTGAGCGAGGGGGAGTACGAGCGGCTTATCCGGGGATTCATCCGGAGGCTGAACCCGAAGGGGGCCTTCACGGACATTCCCGGAGCGGATATCGGCACGGGAAAACAGGCCATGGCCTGGATGCTGGATGAATACGAACAGATGACGGGAATGCACTGCCCCGCGGCCATCAACGACAAACCCGCCGAACTGGGAGGTTCCCTGGGGGGCTTCGAGGCCACGGGATGGGGAGTGGCGGCCTGCACGGGAAAAGCTGCGGAGAAAATGAACCTTGAACCGGGACGGACGCCCGTGGTCATCCAGGGGTTCGGCCAGGTGGGCTCAGTGGCGGCGAAAAAGCTCTCATCCATGGGCTTCCCCGTCACGGCGGTCTCCGACATCGCCGGGGCGGTTGAAAACCCGGGGGGACTCGATATCGGCGGGCTGGCGGCCCATGTGGATCGTACCGGTTCCGTGGCGGGCTTCCCGGGGGGGAGGAACGCCGACAAAGGCAGGATTCTCGAAATTCCCTGCGGCATCCTGATACCGGCGGCGGTGCAGGACGTGATCACCGCGGAAAACGCCCGCCGGATACAGGCAAAGGTCATCGTGGAGGCGGCGAACGCCCCCGTATCCCCCGAGGCGGACGACATGCTTGCCTCCGCGGGAATCCGGGTGATCCCCGACGTGGTGGCCAACAGCGGCGGGGCCATCGTCTGCGACTTCGAGCGCACCCAGGGGCTGAGCAACGACTACTGGTCCCTGGACAAGGTGGAGGAACGGCTGAACGGCCGCATCCTCACCGCGTACCGGGAGGCGGAGGACCGGGCGGCGGAGCGGAAGGTCTCCATGCGCCGAGGCGCGTGGATCAACGCCATGGGGAAAATACGGGCCGCCATGCTTCTGCGCGGCTGGTGCTGATTTCAGTTCAGGAGGCGACGTTATGTACTTCGAAATCTCCGAGTTTCACGAACGGCTGAAAAAAACGAAGGAGAGCATGCTCCGGAACAAGATAGAGGTTCTCGTGGTGAGCGACCCGGCGAACATGAACTACCTCACCGGGTACGACGGCTGGTCCTTCTACGTCCACCAGGGACTTGTCGTGGCCCTGGACCGGGACGAGCCCCTCTGGTGGGGCCGGGGAATGGACGGCAACGGTGCGAAGCTGACCACGTGGCTCAGCCCGGACAGCATCCGGCCCTACGCCGATGATTACGTGCAGAACGTCTTCAGGCACCCCATGAGCTTCGTGGCGGACATCATCCGTGAGCACGGGTGGGAGAGAAAGAACCTGGGGGTGGAGGCGGACAACTACTGGTTCACCGGCAAGTGCCTCCGGACCCTCTCGGAAGAGCTCCCCTCCATGGAAATCACTGACGCCACATCGCTGGTCAACTGGGTCCGGGTCATCAAGTCGCCGGCGGAGATCCGCTACATGAAGCAGGCGGCAAGGGTCTGCGAACATGTCATGGAGACCGCCGTGAACTCCATCACGACCGGCGCCCGGGAAAGCTCCGCCGCCGCCAACGTCTATCATGCCTGCATCACGGGAACGGATGAGTTTACGGGCGATCATCCCGCCATCTTCCCCATCATGCCCTCCAACGAACGGACCACCTGCGCCCATCTCGGGTGGGATCCCGAACGGAAGTACGCCCCGGGGGACCTGGTCCTTCTCGAGCTCTGCGGGGTCCGGTTCAGGTACCACTGCCCCCTCTCCCGGACGGTCTACATCGGCACGCCGCCGGAGAAGCTCCGCAAGGTGGCAGACACGGTGCTCAGGGGCGTGGAGGAGACCCTGGCCTTCATCCGGCCGGGAGTCACCGCCGAGGAGGTGGAGGCCCGGTGGCGGAAGGCCATCGAAGGGTCCGGCGTGGTCAAGCCGTCCCGGCTGGGGTATTCCATCGGCGCGAACTACGTTCCCGACTGGGGGGAGCACACCCTGAGCCTCCGCCCCGGGGACAAGACGGTGCTGAAGCCCGGAATGACCATCCACCTCATGCCGGGGATCTGGGAGGACGATTTCGGCTTCGAAAACAGCGAGCCCTTCCTCGTCACCGACACGGGATGCGAGCCCTTCTGCTCCTTCCCGAGAAAAATCCTCACCCGCTGAGGGATTTCCATGGCGAACCTGGGCCATGAAACGCTGGAACTCGCCGGGGAGCTCGTCGCCCTGAGGAGGGAATTCCACGCCCATCCGGAGCCCGGCTTCGGTGAGCGGTGGACCGCCGGGAGAATCGCGGCCTTCCTCCGGGGCCTGGGCCTGGAGGTAAAGGAAGGGGTGGCCGGGACAGGCGTGACGGCCCTTATCCGTGGAAACGGCGGAGGAAAGGCCCTTCTTCTCCGGGCCGACATGGACGCCCTGCCCCTGGAAGAACAGACCGGGCTGCCCTTCGCCTCACTGAACAGGGGGATGATGCACGCCTGCGGCCACGACGCCCACATGGCGGTCCTGCTGACGGCGGCGAAGATGCTCAGCCGCATGAAGGACCGCTTTTCCGGAACCGTCCGTCTCGTCTTCCAGCCCAACGAGGAGATCGCCGGGGCACGGAGGATGATCGACGAGGGGCGCCTCCTCTCCGACCCTCCGGTGGACGGCGCCATGGCCCTCCACGTCTGGAGCGGCATCCCGTCGGGAAAGATCTCGGTCCAGGCCGGCCCCGTCATGGCGGCCATGGACGAGTTCCGGGCAGTCATCCGGGGGAAGGGGGGACACACGGGCGCCCCCCACAAGGCGGCGGACCCAGTCCTGGCGGCGGCGAACTTCATATCAGCAGCCCAGATGATCCAGACCAGGGAGATCGACGTCTTCTCCCCCACCCTCGTCATGTTCGGTTCGGTCCACGCCGGGGGACAGGCCTCCAACATCATTCCGGAGGAGGTTTCCCTGGCGGGAACGGTGCGCTATCTCTATTCCGGGGGGCCGGACAGTCCCGAGCGGCCCCTTCAGCGGTTCGAGCGGGTGCTCGCCGGAATATGCGCCGCGTCGGGGATGGATTATTCCCTGGAATGGATTCCCAGCAACCCCTGCCTGGTGAACGACCCCGGAATGGCGGCCCTGGTGAGGAACGCCGCTTCCGCGGTGGTGGGGGATGAAAACCTTGTTCCCTACACCTGCACCGCCGGGGAGGATTTCGCCGAGTTCGCCCGGGAAGTTCCCTCGGTCTTCTTCTTCGTGGGAACGGGCGACCGGGAGAAGGGAACCGACTACCCCCAGCACCACCCGAAATTCGACATCGACGAAGAGGCCCTTCCCGCGGCTGTGGAGATCCTGGTGCGCTCCGCCCTGGCTTTCCTGGGGGCGTGAGCGGGGAACTTCGGTTCTGCGAAAGGAGGAAATGAGCGCCATGAGAAAACGCCCCGTTCACCCTGCGTCTTCCCCCGTTCCGGCGGGGGCCTACACACCGGGACTGGTCGCCGGCGGCTTCGTCTTCGTGAGCGGCCAGACGGCGGAAAAGCCGGGAAGCAGCGACCTGGTCGAGGGGGACGTGAAGGTCCAGACCCGGCAGGTCCTGGAGAACATCCGGGGTATCCTCGAGGCCGCCGGATGCTCTCTGGACGACGTGGTGAAGGTGACGGCCCACCTGGCCGACGCGGAGGACTTCGACGGATACAATGAAATCTACCGGCAGTTCTTTTCCGTTCCCTTCCCGGTGAGAACCACCGTCCAGAGCGTCATTCCGGGCGGGTCCCTCGTGGAGATCGACGTGATCGCCCTTCTCCCCGAAAGGCCGGACCGGTAATGGGAATTCCCGGGGAAGGCCATGGAGGCCTGCCGGAGGCCCGGCACGTCTGGGAGGCCCGGAAGCGAATCGCTCCCTATGTTCTCCGGACCCCCCTCGTCTTTTCGCCGCACCTCTCCGGACTTCTCGGCGCGGAAATTTTCCTGAAGCTGGAGAACCTCCAGGAAGTCGGCGCCTTCAAGATCCGCGGGGCGGCCAACAGGATACTGAGCCTCTCCGACGATGAGAGAAAGCGGGGGGTAACCACCTATTCCACGGGAAACCATGCCCAGGCGGTGGCCTGCATGGCCCGCAGGCTGGGAATACAGGCTTCCGTCTTCGTCTCCGACAGGGTTCCGGAGGCAAAGCTGGAGGCGATCCGCCGGTGGGGAGCGGACGTCCTCATAGCCGGCACGAGCCAGGACGACGCGGAAGAATACTGCAGGGAACTGGCCCGGAGGGACGGGATGACCGTGGTGGATCCCTTCGACGATCCCTTCGTCATCGCCGGGCAGGGAACTATCGGCCTGGAAATCCTCGAGGACCTTCCCGCCGTGGATACCGTGGTGGTCCCCACGTCGGGAGGCGGCCTCATCTCCGGCATCGCCCTCGCCGTGAAGGCGAACATCCCGGGGGCCAGGGTCACGGGAGTCTCCATGGAGAAGGGGGCGGTGATGTACGAAAGCCTCAAGGCCGGAAAACCCGTGGTCCTCGAGGAATCGGACACCCTTGCGGACAGCCTGCTCGGCGGGATCGGTCTCGAAAACCGCTACACTTTCCCCCTCGTCAGGCGGCTGGTGGACGGTATCGCTCTCGTCCCTGAAAAAGACATCGCCGGGGGTATGGCCTTTCTGCTAAGAAAGCATAAAATAGCTGTGGAGGGGGCGGCTGCCACGGGCCCGGGAGCCCTGCTCTCCGGAATCGTTCCTCCCGGCGCCAGAACAGCGGTGGTCATCACAGGCTGCAACGTCAGTGCGGATTCGTTCCTGGAAACGGTGAACGCCGTCCGGGACTTCTAAATTCACACCCCTCGACGGGGAAAGGAGAATGAGTGATGGCAAAGAAGAAAGGGCGCCTCGATTTTGTGAACATGAAGAAGAACGGAGAACAGGTCACGTGGGTCACGGCCTACGATTTCCCCATGGCGAGCTTCGCCGAGGCCGCGGGGATGGACATGATCCTCGTGGGTGACTCCCTGGGCATGATCACCCTGGGGTACCAGGGAACCATCCCCGTGACCATGGAGGACTGCATCAGCCACTGCAAGGCCGTGCGCCGGGGCGCGCCGAACACCTTCGTCATGGGCGACATGCCCTTCGGGTCCTACCAGGTCTCCGACCAGCAGGCGGTGGAGAACGCCGTGCGCTTCTTCAAGGAGGCGGACGTGGACGCCATCAAGCTCGAGGGCGGCGTGCGGGTGGAGTCCCGGATCAAGGCCATGGCGGACGCGGGAATGCTGGTGTGCGGCCACATAGGCCTCACCCCCCAGAGCTCCGGTCCCCTCGGAGGATTCAAGGCCCAGGGGCTGGACCCCGCATCGGCCCGGTACGTCATCGAGGACGCCCTTGCGGTGGAGCGGGCGGGGGCCTATGCCCTGCTCGTGGAGGCGGTGCCGCCCGAGCTCACCCAGTTCCTGGCGAAGAAGCTGACCATTCCCGTGTACTCCATCGGCGCCGGCGCCCCCTGTGACGGTCAGCTTCTGATCTGCGGCGACATGATCGGCATGTTCCAGGCCTTCACGCCGAAATTCGTCAAGGTGTACGCCAACGTGGCGGAAGTCATCACCAACGCCTTCAAGGAGTACGTGGAGGACGTGCGGACGGGCAAGTTCCCCGGAGACGAGCACTGCTACCACGTGAGGAAGGGCATGGAGGAGGAGTACGCCGCCATGCTGAAGGAATACGAGTAGAGACGACATTCCCGGCCCGCACCCCGGAGGTGCGGGCTTTTTTCTTCCCCCGGCGGGGAAATACGACTCAGAGAACAAGGAGAGGGTAGCATGAAGTTCGCCGAACGGTACGCGGGACTGCAGCCCTCCGGCATGCTGAAGATCTTCCAGGCCGCCGCGGCCGACCCCGACATGGTCAACCTGGGAGAGGGAGAGCCGGATTTCGACACGGAGCACGACATCATCGACGCCGCCGCGAAGGCGGCGAAGGAAGGATACACCCACTACGGCCCCATCATGGGGTTCGAGGACGTCCGCCGGTCTGTGTGCGGCTACTGGGACAGGCGGTACGGCCTCAAATCATCCCCCGACGAGGTGATGATCATGGCGGGAGGAGTCCAGTCGGTCCACCTGGCCCTCCAGGCCCTCCTCGACCCGGGCGACGAGGTGATCACGGCGGAGCCGTGCTTCACTCCCTATTTCGAGCAGATTTACCAGCACAGGGGAACGGCGGTCCACCTTCCGACGACGGAGGAGGCCGGCTTCGTCCCCACGGCGGAGGCCCTGGAACGGGCGGTCACGCCGAAGTCGAAGGTGCTCATGATCTGCTCCCCCAGCAACCCCACCGGAAGGGTCATGACCCGGCGGCAGATGGAGGACATCGCCGCCGTGGCGGAACGGCACGACCTCACGGTGCTCTCGGACGAAATCTACGACTCCCTGGTCTACAAGGGACGGCACGTGCCCTTCGCCACCATCCCCGGCATGAAGGAGAGGACCCTGACCATGGGAGGGCTCTCCAAGAGCCACTGCATGACGGGCTGGCGCATCGGCTACGCCATCGGCCCGGCACCCCTGGTCCGGCTCATGGCCCTTATCGGCGCGAACCAGACCTACGGGGTCAACGTCCCGACCCAGATGGCCTCGAAGTACGCCCTGGACAACCATGACCGAAAGCTCGAGGAGCGGGCCGGGATCTTCCGGCAGAGGCTCGGCTACGTGGCGGAACGGCTCAACGCCATGCCCGGCGTCCGGTGCTCCGAGCCCGAAGGGGCCTTCTACCTCTTCCCGGACATCCGGGGCACGGGGCTTACCAGCGAGGAATTCGCCTGGAGGCTCCTGGAGAAGGGAAAGGTGGCCACCCTTCCGGGATCGGCCTTCGGCGCCTGCGGCGAGGGTTACGTCCGCCTGGCCTGCACCCGGTCCCTCGAGGTGCTTGCCGAAGGCATGGACCGCATGGAGGCCTTCGTGAAGTCTCTGAAGGGATAGAAGCTCTTCTTCAGGAAAGAACATGAGCGGGGCGCTCTCGTGTTAACACAATCCCGAATACAGAAGGGGGAGTGCACCAGTGCTCGCTTGGGCCGCCGGCGCACATTGTCGTCCCTGACAACTGCGCCTGAAACCGACATCCATGTCGGTTTCTCGGCCCGGGCGCTGTGCCTGGCGACACTCCCCCTGCAGGAGAATTGATTATTACATTCTTTTTACTCGAAGGTCCCCCGGACGGTGACTTCGCCCTCCTCCATAAGGAGCCGCCCCTTCGCGGCCAGGAACAGGGGCCTGAAGTTTCCGTCGAGGACCAGCACGTCCCCGTCGCACCCCGGACGGACCCTTCCCTTCCGGGCCAGCTTCAGGTGGTCCGCCGGATTCGACGTCACAAGGGAGATCACCGTCTCCCTGGATATCTCACCTTCCCGGAGCATCTCCGCCACCGATTCGAGAACCGATTCCAGGGGGCCCACCTTCAGGCCCGTCATCTCCCCCTTTTCGTTGAAGGAGGGCATGGACCCGTTGCCGTCGGAGCTCAGGGTGATGTTCCCCGCCGGAACGCCCCTCTCCAGGAGGGTGGCCACCACCGCTGCCGTGGCGAGGCCGAACAGGGGGTTTTTCCCCGGGGCGGCGGTGATGTCCAGGTACCCGCCCCGGAGCCCGAAGGCCGCGGACTGCTCCACCAGGGCCTCGCACCTGGAAATATGGGTGGGAGCGAACTGGGTGATGGGGATGTCCGTTCCCTCCATGGCGTCGAGAAGAGGCGTCAGCCCCGAGGCCTCGCTCCCCATGTGGACGCAGAGGCAGCCCGCCTTGCCGGAGAGGATGCCCCCCACCCGGACGTTGGAGGCGGCCCGCCGGATCTCCTCCACAGAGGGGTGGGAACTCCGATGGTCCGACACGGCCAGCTTGAGGCCGATCACCTTGTCGATGAGGCAAAGGTCCCTCGCCACGGAGCCCGTGAGGGTCGGCGAGGGAAGGCCGTAACTCCCCGTGAGGATCCACGTGGAAATGCCCTCCTCCTCGAGTCCCCTGGCCTTCATGAGGAGTTCCTCCAGGGCGCGGCAGGTGCCGTCGGTCCCCAGCATCCCTACGGCGGAGGTGACCCCCGCCCGGACGAAGGAGGAAAGCTGGAGGGGCGGGGTCCTGTTGGCCGGTCCCCCTTCGCCTCCGGCACCGTTGAAGTGGACGTGCCTGTCGAGAATACCCGGCATGGTGAGGTTTCCCCCGGCGTCTACCGTCCTAAAATCGGCGGAGAGGCCTGACAGGGCCGCCGGGTCCGCCGTTCCGGCGGGGTATACGGACAAAATGCGGCCGGCGGCCATAAGAATGTCGCACAGCCCCTTGTGTTCAGGGTCATACAGGTCGGCGTTCCGAATCAGAAGCATGAAATGGGTTCTCCTTTCCTCCGTCCCGCCTTGGCGGGGGAAGACAAACTTTTTCTTCTTGGGTCAGTGTACCGGAAGGTGTAGGGAAGGGCAACGGTCCCCGGGGAGCCGGGGCTCCCCGGGGAACCGGGTGGATCAGGCGGTTTTCTTTTTGTCCGACGGCCAGATGGCGATGCCGGTGAAGCCGTAGAACCAGGCCGTCAGGAAGCCGAGGTAGCACAGAATGGCCCAGGGCACGTACTCGAAGACGGACACCCCGAGAACGGTGGACATGTAGATGCCCGCCGCCGACCACGGAATGAGGGGCACCACCACGGTGCCGGAGTCCTCGAGGGTCCTCGAGAGCACCCTGCGGGAGATGTTCATGTCGTCGGCAAGATCCTTGTACATGGTGCCCGGGACGATCTCGCTCAGGTAGGAATTTCCCGTGCCGAGGCCGGTGAGAATGCCCGTGACGGACGCGGACACGACAAACCGTCCCTTGCTGTTGCCGATGAAGCTCTCCTTCAGGGAGGAGCAGATCTTCCGGAAAGTGCCCGTGTACTCAAGCTGCCCGGCGAAGATGTAGGCGAAGAAGACCACCACCACCGAACCTGACATGAAGGCCAGACCGCCTCTGCTCAGGAGCTTGTCCAGGCTCGCCACCTCGGTGACGATCTTCGGACCGGAGGCCATGGACTTCACGATGGTGGTGAGATCATAGCCCTGCATCATGGCAAGGGGCACGGCGAGGACGATGGCGATCCACAGCACAGGAAGGGTGGGATAGCGCCGGTAGGCCAGCACCAGCACCGCCAGGGGCGGAACCAGCACGAGGGGGGTCATTTTGAAGGTCTTGGAAATGCCGCCGAGAATTTCATTGACGGACGTAAGGTCGATCTCGCCGGAGGCGTTCGACCCCACGTAGCCGTACACCGCGAGGCTCACGAGGAATGCCGGGATGGTGGTCCAGAGCATGGAGCGGATGTGGTCCACCACCTCAACCTCGGCCACCGCAGCCGCAAGGACCGTGGTGTCCGACACGGGGCTGAGCTTGTCGCCGAAATAGGCTCCGGCCACCACCGCTCCCGCAGCGGCAGCCAGGGGCACGCCGAGGCCCTGGGCGATGCCCATGAAGGCCACGCCGAAGGTGGCGGCGGTTCCCCAGGATGTTCCCGTCATGGTGGACGACAGGGCGCAGATCACGAAGGCAGCCATGAGGAAGGATTTCGGGCTGAGAAGCTGAAGGCCGGTATAAATCAGGTAGGGAATGGTCCCCGACAGCATCCATGCTGCGATGAGGGGGCCCACCGTGAGCAGGATCATGATGGCGCCGGACGCCCGGGCGATCATGGGAACGACGCCCTTGTCGAAAAGCTCCTCCCACGTAAACCTGTAGTGGAACACGTACACGGCCGTGGTGAACATGCCGATGAACATCAGGAGCAGGGCCACGTCAAAGCCCAGTATCAGCCGTCCGACGACGATGATCGAGAGAATGATTCCGAAGATAAGAACTGCTCCGCCGAGAGAAATATCCCTGTGTTTCCGTTCTTCAGGCACTGAATTCTCCTCCTTTTTTCCCCTGTGGGGATGGGTTTCGTTCACTTCCCCTTCAGACACGTTTTTCCCGGATCTTTCGCTGCCCCCTTCCTGCGAATCCTAAAATGGATACGTTTATGGATATCATTGTGCTTTCGTTTCCTTCTGTCAAGATGATTTAATTTTAGAATTTTATAAATCAAATATTAATTGAACATTTTTACAGGCAATGCGTTTGTCCGGAATATCTGGTACACTCATGGGCAGCTCTTTTTATCCGATGCGCTTTTGAGGTGATCCGTGGTCATGGAATCTCTTTCAGCTACCGACAAGGCCGGCAGGGAGATCGTCCGTCTTATTGCAGCCCACCGCTTCTCCCCAGGCGAGCGTCTTCTCGAGACGGCCCTCGCCAGGGAACTCGGCATGAGCAGGACCCCCGTGCGGGAGGCCCTGGGGCAGCTCGCGTCCACAGGGTTTCTCGTCAAGTCCGAGGGATCGAGGGGATACCAGATTCCCCTCCTCACGCCCAAGGACATCGAGGACGTCTTCTTCATGCGGGGAATCCTGGAAAGCAAGGCCGCCATGCTCTGCGCCCGCTCAGCTTCGAAAGAAACGGTCCTGGAGCTCCGGAGGATCAACGCCCGGGAAGAGGAGACCTTCAGGGCCAACCTGAAGGGGGAATATGCGGAGCTGAACGAAGACTTCCACATGCTCCTGGCTGATTCGTCGGACAATCCCTACATGAAGATGTATATCCGGCAGCTCTACTGGAGGTCGAACCTGTACGTCCTGTTTTTCATGAGTTTTTACTGCCTGGAGTCGGACTACGACACGAAGCGCCTGAGCTACCTGGAGCACAGGAAGATAGTGGACGCCGTGGAAGGGGGGGACCCCGGCGCCGCCGAGGCCGCCATGAGGGACCACATCCTCAGCAGCTACAACCACCTGCTGTTCCCGAAGAAACCCCTCGAAGGAATGTCCTGATCCGGCACGAACACAACGCCCGGGGCTCATCGCCCCGGGCGTTGTTTTTCTTCCCGCCGGTCCGACGGCCAGAGGGCGATCCCCGAAAAGGCGAACAGCCATGCCGCCGGCACGCCGGAGTAGCATATCACCGCCCAGGGAAGATATTCCCCCGCTGAAACGCCGAGCACCGCTGACATGTAGACCGCAGCGGCAGACCACGGAACGAGAGGGACCACCACCGTTCCCGAGTCCTCCAGGGTGCGGGAGAGAACCCTCCTGGAGATGTCCATCTCGTCGGCGAGGCGCCGGAACATGGTACCGGGGAGGATCTCGCTCAGGTAGGAGTTTCCCGTGGCGACGGCCACCGTCATCCCCGTGAGGGAGACGGAGAGGACGAATTTTCCCCTGCTGCGGCCGATGAACCGCCTCTGGAGAAGGCCGCTGACCCGACGGAAGGTTCCCGTGGCTTCAAGCTGCCCGGCGAAGACATAGGCGGCGCAGACCACTGCGGCCACCCCTGCCAGGAAGAGCAGCCCTCCCCTGCCGAGAAGGTCGTCCACCGCCGGGTTTCCGGTGACCACCCGGGGACCGGCGGCCATGGCGGCCAAAATCTCCCATGGGCCGTACCCCTGGAACAGGGCCAGGGGGAGGGCAAGCCCCACGGATGTCCACAGGGCCGCCAGGGTGGGAAACCGTTTCCATGCCATGACCAAAAGGACCAGGGGAGGAAGGAGCAGAACGGGGCTGAGGAAAAACCGTCCAGAAAGGGCCGATGTCATTGCCGCGATTCCAGCCATGTCCATGGCTCCTCCGGCCCCTGACCCCGCCGCGGCGTAGACGGCCACGCTCAGGACCGCTCCGGGGATGGTGGTCCAGAGGGTGGACCTGATATGGTCCATGACGTCCACTTCCGCCACAGCGGCGGCGAGGACCGTGGTGTCCGAGACGGGACTGAGCTTGTCGCCGAAGTAGGCGCCCCCCACGATGGCCCCGGCGGCGGCGGCGGCGGGAATGCCGAGGCCGCCGGCGACGGCGGTGAGGGCTACGCCGAAGGTGGCCGCAGTACCCCAGGACGTGCCCGTGAGCAGGGAGGCGAAGGAGCAGAGGAGAAAGGCCGCGGGCAGGAAAATCCGGGGAGTGAGAAGATCAAGCCCTGTGGAGACAAGGTAGGGAATGGTGCCGGAGAGGGTCCATGCGGCGATGAGGGGCCCCACGCTGAGAAGGATACCAAGGGCCCCGGACGCCCGGGAGAACATGGGGAGCACTCCGTCGACGAAGAGGAGCCTCCACCCGAAGCCGTACTGCAGCCGGAAAAAAGCCGTGGTGAATATCCCGCAGAGGGCCAGCAGCACGGCGATATGAATTCCGAACGCCAGGGTGCCCCCGGCGAGGATGGCAAGGATGCCGCCGAGGGCGGTCAGCGCCCCGGCAGCGGAAATGTCGCCCTGCTGTTCCTCTTTCGCCATGCCCGTCCATCCCCTTCCGTAAAGCTTCCGGAAGACCACTATACCAGAGAAGGAGGGTGCCGGCGGGAATAAAAAATGGTAGGATGTCCGGAAGAAGAGCGAAGGAGGGTTCCCCGTGGCAGATTTTCAGGACAGGCTTCCCCCCTACGGCGTGGAATTCAGCAGCCGGAAAACTCTGCAGATTTCAGTCCACCCCGGCGGCCGGGTGACGGTGAAGGCTCCGATGTTTCTGGACCGGGCCGCCGTGGACAGGGCTGTAGAGGAAAAAAGGGAGTGGATACTGAAAAAACTGGAGTATTTCCGCTCCGTCCCCGCCCCCGTTTCCCGTGCTCCCCTGGGGCAGGGAAGCCCGATCCCCTTTCTGGGAAAAATCTACCCGCTTGATATCAGGGAGGGGAAACGGTTTGACGCCCTGATCGAGGGCGGTACCCTGCGGGTCACCCTGCGCAAGGGCACGGAGCCCCAGGCGTCCCTGCCCGGGCTTCTGAACCGGTGGTATTCCCTCAAGGCCGCTGAGGAGTTTCCCCTCGCCATGAAGCGGTGTCTTCCCATGTGCTCTTCTTTTCTGAAGGATGAGCCGCCCCTCCGGATCCGGACCATGCGCTCCCGGTGGGGAAGCTGCACCGGAAAAGGTGTCGTCACCCTGAATACCCTGCTGGTGAAGGCTTCTCCCGACTGCATCGACTACGTGCTGCTCCACGAACTCTGCCATACCGTCCATCCGGACCACGGCAGGGGATTTTACTCTCTGCTGGAAAGTGTCCTCCCGGAATGGAAGGACCGAAGAAAGGAACTCCGGGAACGGGCGAAGGACCTTCTTTTCGTCTGAAAAAATTATCTTTTCCGCTCAAAAATTCTGCGGGCCAATTGCGAAAGAGGCTCATTCTGATACAATAAATCTGCATCTCAGGATATTAACCGTTTACTCATACTGCCCTGCAGCCCTTTGCCCCGGAACGGGGCGCCCGCAGCAGGATGAATTATATTCAGCGCTGTTATATTTTTTATTTATTTGTTTTTTCTTGAAATACTGTTTCATATAATGATAAAATACCGTGGTCTGTACCGGTCCCTCCCGATGGATCCTGTACCTTTTCCAGGAGGGGCACCATCCACCCGGGAGGCGGGGTAGTGACAAAGCGCTGGGTAGTTTTTTCCGCGGCTTTTTTGTGTATAATTTCACTTTTTCTCTGGCGTGGTACGCCTGAGATTGTGCCGGTGGCACTTCTCTTCGACGAGCGGGACACTACCGGAGCGGTGGTTTCCCGGCAGGCCCTCCAGTCCGTGGTGCTGGCCATGGAATATTTCAATTCCCGCTCATCCTCCAGAAAATTTCAGCCGGTCCTCCTTTCGGAGACCGACCCCTCCTCCGCCCTCCGGACAGCCGCTGAACGGAACGTCTCGGCCGTGGTGGGGGGAATTTCCGTGCCATCCCCGTCCCTTCTCTCCGAAGCCTCAAACCGCTTCGGGATTACCGTCATCTCCCTCGCACCGGGATCATTCCTCGCCAAGGGGGACGATCTTGTCTTTCGGCCCAGGCCGGACAGCGGCGGCCGTTCTCTTGGATCGGAGGCTAAAAAGCGGGGCATGACAAACTATTCCGCCATCGTGAGCGGCTTCGAGAGCGGCTACGTACAGGAGTTCATCCGGGACTTCGAGGCAGGAGCCGGTGCTCCTCCCCGGAGGACCATGATTTTCAGCGGCGACCTGAACAAGCAGATCGAAGATTTCGGACGGGTCGCCTCCGGGATGGACGCCATGCTCCTCGTCCTGCCCGACTGGCTGGCTGCCATCGCCCTCAGGGAGCTCCGCCTCAGAACGCCCGGGCTGCCTGTCTACGCTTCCAACAGGGCCGTATCCCACCGGACACCCCTCCTCGCGGGCGATACCGGTGAAGGACTGCTCACCGCCGCCGTCCTTCCCCGGGAATGGTTCCCCGGAGGAAGCGGTTTCCCCGGTTTCGTGGCTGATACCTACGGGGAACACATCCCCCCCATCACCCTCTCCATCGGGTACGACGCCATTGCCATGCTCGACGCCGTCCTTGACCGGGCGGGAACGACGGATGCCGGGGCCGTGGCCCGCGCCATGGCCGGACTGGAGCGGGTTGAATCTTCCGCCGGGCCTGCATCCCTCGACGCCGGGGGCGACCTGCCCCTGCCCCAGGGAATCTTCTCCCTGACGAAACAGGGATGGATTCCCGTCTCCGGGTCTTCCTCCCCCCGTTTTTCCTCCGTCACTCCGGGAGAAATCCCGCGATGAAACGGAAGACCATTTCCCTCGGCGGCTTTTTCACCGCCATTCTCCTGTTCTTTCTGTGCATCATTCTCCTCGAGGGAGGGCTCACCGCCTACTTCCGGATCAGTTCCCAGCTTCAGGAGTTCACCGAGCGGGGGGAGACCTTTACCAGGGTGGGCTCCCACTTTCTGAAGCAGCAGGTCCGCCGGGGAGAGGCCTCCGTCCGGGGGCTCGTCAGGGGATGGTCATCCCCCGACAGGGAAAACGGCGTGCTCCTGGCCGCCGTTATGGAAGACAGCGCCATTGCCTCCGTCCTGAAGGGCTGGCTGCCCGAGGGGATGATCCTTCCCCGTGAAATCCTCGCTCCCGGCTGGAAAATGAACGATCTCCTCGACCAGTTCGGGAGGAACCTTCTCACCGGCACCATGACCGTGGACGGAAAAACCGTGTTCGCCGCCCTGGACCTGGATCTCAACGAGCTGAACGTGGCGGGGACGCCGGACATCCTTCCGGTCCTCTCCACCCCCACGGGATCGGTGGTCTGGACAGGCTCCGGGGAAGAGTCGCCGGGCCTGGTCTCCCACATCCGCGCCCGGGGCCTCGTGGCCAGAAAAGAAAGCGCCGAGGGCGCCTGGTCCCTCCTCCCGTCACACTACGGCGAGCGGGTGGTCCTCCGGCAGGAACCCTTTCTTTACGGTCTTCAGCTGAGTCTCGTCTATCCCCTGTCAAGCCTTATCCGCAGCGCCATGTACGGCGCCGCCTTCTCCGGCTCCGCCACCGTGGCCGCCCTGCTGGCCATTTTCCTCATCTGGTTCGTCTGGAGACGGGGAATCTACAGCAGCATCAGGGACATCACGTCCCTCGCCGAGGACATGAGCGCCAGGCTGGGAGACCTTGAGGGAGGGGACCACATCAGGGCCGCCGAGGCCATGTATTCCCTTTCGAGACGCTTCGCCGACCTGAAGGAAACCTTCGTCCTCGAGATGAACGCCTTCACCGGCAATCTGCGGAACCTTTTCCAGGTCATCTCCCAGCAGCAGGAGGAACTCACCGCCTTCAACGAGGAGACGGAGGCCATGAACCAGGAGCTTGAGAATGTGAACAACCGCCTCGTCATGAGGGAGGCCCTGTGGGAGAGAACCCTGGAGTTCTCCCACACCTTCGCCCGGAGCGAGGATTCCCACCAGGCCATTTCCTCCACCCTCCACACCATACGGAGGGACGTGGGGGCCTTCGGCGTGCTCCTCTCGTCAGTGGAGGGAGACCACTACCGGCTCACCGCGTCGAGCGGGTACAACGGCGAACTCGCCCCCTTCACCATCCCGAAGAACGGCATTGCCGCCACGGAAAGCGTTCTCACCGGCGCCCCCCTGTGGGTGGAGGACATTTCCCGGCACCCTTCGGCAAGCCCCGTACACCCCTCCGTGAAAAGCGAGCTCCTCGTTCCCCTCTTCCAGAGCGGGGAGGAGGAGGGAGTGCTGGAGATCGCCTTCGACCGGGTCTCGAAGAAGGATCCCTTCCTCATCGAAACCCTCGTTCCTGTGGCCTCCTACCTCGGCGGGCTTGTCCACGGAGAGAAGATGCGCCGGGAGGTGGAGGCATCCTACTCCTACCTCGCGGAAAAGCTCCAGTTCGTCACGGGGATCTACCATGACGAGACGGAAAACCACATCGCCCGCATCGGGGAGTACTGCCGGATTCTCGCGGGAGAGCTGGGCAAAAGCCATGCGGAACAGGAAAAAATAGCCCTCTTCGCGAGGCTGCACGACATCGGCAAGCTCAAGGTCCCGAGGGAGATCCTCTCAAAGCCGGACATTCTCACCGCCGAGGAGTTCAGGGTCATCACGGGCCATCCGGCCTGGGGCGCTGATATTCTCGGCGACGCGGCGTGGCTTGCCATGGCCAGGAGGATCTGCCTCACCCACCACGAAAAATGGGACGGAAGCGGTTACCCCAGAGGCCTGAAAGGCAGGCAGATTCCCTGGGAGGGACAGGTCACCGCCCTGGCCGACGTGTACGACGCCCTCCGGTCGTCCAGGGCCTACAAGCCCCCCTTCTCCCACGAACAGGCGGTGGAGATCATCACCAGGGGCGACGGCAGGGTGGAGCCCGGTCATTTCTCTCCGGAAGTCCTCCTGGCCTTCATCAGGCGGAGCGGAACCTTCAGGGAGATTTTCGAAACCATGAAGGACAGGGAGTTCTCTCCCGGGGAGCGGGAGCTTTCTCCTGACCGTTCCTGAAGTTTTTTGTGGATAACCTTCCCACACTGTCCACATTCCCGCCCGGATTGTTTCAAAATAAGCTCTTTCCTGTATCATGGAATGACAGAATTCCGGAAAGAACTCTGGGAGGAGGTCCGTCCATGAAGGGAAAAACGCTCTTAATCCTTGCGCTCGCCTGCATTCTGGTCCTGCCTGCACCCTCCGCCGGCTCGCCGGAGGCAACCGGTCCCGTTCCCTTTGTGTTTTCAAGGGGTGACGGGCTGTTCCTCACCGACACGGAAGGAAACAGCCCGGCTCTTATTAGAAAAGGATACGATCCGGAGATCTCCCCCGACGGAACCGAAGTGGCCTTCACCGTCGCGACGGGAAAGGACGGGGGCGGAAGGCAGATCGGCCTGTACACCATCTCCACCGCGAAATCGAGAAACTACAGGTCCGTCATCCCCGGGGAGAACAGCTACGGTCCGAGGTGGTCCCCCGACGGAACCATGATCGTCTTCAACCACTGGGACCCGGAGCAGTCCGACTGGGTCCTGGGGCTCCTCACCCTCACCGACGGAACCTTCCGGGTGCTCGCTCCCGAACTGAAGGGGGTCTACTCTCCCTTCTGGTCCGACGACAGCGCCTCGGTCTACTGCCACGACCTGGAGAACTTTTTCCGCGTCTCCGTGGAGACGGGACGCACGGCGGCCCTCCGGAGGTTCTCGGAGATTCTCGGCGAAGCCATGCCCACCAGCGCCATCCGCTTCGCCGTCTCTCCCGACGGAACCCGCTGGCTTTTCGACGGTGAAGTGAAGGACACGTCCGACTGGCTGAAAAGCGGCGACGGTCTCATCTCCGCCCTTTTCCTCCATACCCCCGCCGACGGGACGACCCGCCGGATCACCGGCGACCGCATATGCGCCATCGGCCCGGCATGGCTGCCGGGAGGGAAGGACTTCCTGTTCTACGGGTACACGGAGAAGGAGATCAGCGGAGAAGGCTCGGGTTTCGCCGTCTTCCGGGGCACCCTGCCGGAAGGAAAGACAACCCTTTTGGTGCCCGACGGAGGAACCCCCTCGGCACGGATCCGCTGACAGGAAAGATTTATCCGAGGAGCGCCGGATTCAGCCTCCAGACCGAATAGGCGAGGACAGCGGCGAAGGTGGTCCAGGCGAGATAGGGAACCAGCAGCAGCGCGGCCGCCGGGCGTATTCTGCGAAATTGTTCCATGGTGGCCGCAAGGAGAACCAAAAGCAGGAGAATCTCCGTGAAGGCAAGGGCCCCGCGCCGCCAGAAAAAGAATATCCAGCTCCAGAGGGCGTTTGCCCCGAGCTGGAGAAAAAAGAGGCCGAAAGCGGCGGGAGCTTCGCGGAACCCCCTCTCCCGCCAGGCCGTCCATGCGGAGAGCCCCATCATCAGGTACAGGACCGTCCATACGGGGCCGAAAATCCATGCAGGAGGGGCCCATGAGGGCCTGGACAGCTCCCCGTAAAAGGAGGGTGCGGCCGCCGTCGCCGCCCCACCGGCCGCCGCGGCGGCGAAACAGAGGGCAATCCAGCCTGCAAGCCCGGCAGCGTCCTTCAACCCGGTCACCCGTCGTTTTTCAATCATTGTTCGCCCCTCCTTGCCAACGGACCGGGATCACGTCCCGGAACAGGGAATGCACACGGTCCGGCCGTCAGGAAGGGAAAGAAGCCGCGTTTCCATGGCTCTCTCGCCGCAGAGGGCACAGACCCCCGATTTTCTGATCACGGCCTTTTCGGGCATGGGTTCCTTCGGCTCCCCCACGGTGAACAGAACTTCATCGGCCTCCTCCAGAAGTCGCGCCGCCGACTCCTCCCTCGTGAGCTCCCTTTCCGGGGCGTTGAGGACAAGCCGGACCCCCTTGCCGTCGGAGCGCCTGAAAACGGTGAAGGCTTGCTTGCCGTAGTCCCGGAAATGGAGATTGCCCTTGCCGAAAGTGCATCCGAGGATGAACTGCACCGCGTCCACGCCGCAGGCGTCGTTCTCCGTCACGGCCACCATCTCCTCGTCCCTGTCGCGGGACATGCCGAGAAGCTTCAGGGCAAGATTTGAGGCCCGCCACCCGATAAGCACGCCGGGGCAGAAATGCCCGTGAAAATCCACAAGGGGTTTCAGTTCTTCGGGAAGAGGAAAATCGTTTATATCCATTGTTGGTCTCCTTGAAATCATTCGGGGTGTAATGCCACGTTTTTAAAATTTCGTAGCATCATTGTATCACCTTTTTACCGGGCGCCACCCGGAATTTCTGATTTTCACAGTTTTTTTCTCTTTTTTTCTCCGGGAAAGAGAAAAAAACAAAATCAGTAATTTTACTGAGAAGAACCCGCCGCCTGTCCGATACCATAACGTAATCATCGGTAATGCATCCTTATCGAGGGAGGCGATCCTGTGCCTTTTTTCCGGCGTTTCGCTTTCTTATCCGTTCTTTCATTCTTTTTTTCCGTTCTTGCAGTTCTTTCCTTTTCTCCGGCCGTTTCGGCCAATTCCCTTCCGTGGGTGGAACATTCGGTTCGCAGCGGTGAATCCGTGGCCTTCATCGCGGGAAGATACGGCGTATCCCCCCGGACCATCGAACGGGCCAACGAACTGTCCGTCCGGGAGGATGACGTCCTCCCCGGCGAGAAGCTGCTCGTTCCAAGGAAGGATTCGGATCTCCTGGCCACCATGGCGGAGTACAGGGCCCGCCAGAGAGGGGAAACCCTCGTTCCGCTGATCCGCATCGAAGAACCCCTTCCTCCGCCCCCTCCGCCGAAAAAAGCGGAAGCGGACCTGGCAGACGGAATCGAGCCCCTGATCAGGCCTCTCGAGGGAAGGGTGACCTCACCCTTCGGGAAAAGAGGAGGCAGGCTTCATGACGGCATCGACATCCCGGCCAGGCCGGGAACTCCCATTCTGGCCGTCCGGTCGGGAAGGGTCATTTTTTCAGGTGTCATCCGCGGTTTCGGGAATACAGTGACCATCGACCACGGCAACGGGTTCGTCACCCGGTACAGCCACAACAGCACCAACCTCGTCAAAAAAGGAGCCTGGGTCCGTCGGGGACAGCCGGTCGCCAAGGTGGGAAAAACCGGACGGACAAACTGCCATCACCTTCATTTCAGCGTTCTGGTCAACGGAAAACCAGTGAATCCCGAAAAATACCTGCCGAAGTGACTGAAGCGGCAGGCACCTCCCCCGCTTTTTTCGTCAATAACAGAAAACCCCGGACCTGTCCGGGGTTTTCTGTTATCAGTCCCAGGGAATGAAGAAGGGATCCCTTTCCTCCACCACGGCGTAGATCCTTCCCCTCTTCCGGTCCCAGGCGTACCTTCCGTTGGACTGAGGGCTCCCCGCGCCGTCAAGAAAGACCATATCCTCCGAAAGGGCTCTTCCATAGGTCACCCAGCCGCGGACCGGGGCGGCGAAAGGCAGCGTGCCCGCCACGGTGCTCTCCGGCCATTTTCCGAAGGAGGGAAGAAGGCCACGGGCGGTCATTTCCGACGCCAGGGTATCGTACTCCGCCGGTCCCGTGGTGAGAAAGAAGTGCTTTGCCCGGGACGACTGGAGAAGTCCTTCGAAGAGAGAGGCCGCCAGGTGACCAGCCATGTCCTCCTCCATGCGGAGGAGATACAGGGCTGCCATGTAGACCGCATCGGCAGCGGCAAGGGGTTTCGGCGTCTCGGAAGGGTAGAAGAAGCCGGAGGCTGTGTCCCACAGGGCAGGATCCCCGTCCTTCACAAGAAGGGAGAGAAGGGAGAGGGCGTTTGCCGCCCCTTTCTCCGGCTCCGTCCCGGGGCGGAAAAGGGACCGCCAGAGTTCGTAGGGCGACATCCTGTCGGCCCGGGACTCGAGAGCGTCCCGGTACTCCGCGGCCCCTGCCCTGGCTTCGGTCCGGGCGCCGTACCGGAGGACAAGATCCTCAAACCGCTTTTCCACCGTTTCCGCCGCCGCACCTCCCGCAAAGGCCAGGAAAACAGCCGTCATGGCAATCCACGAGAAGAAGCGAATTCTCCCTTTCTTTTCCATCGCTGCCGCCTCCTCCATATTCATCAGGTATGATCAGTCATTATACCCTCTTTCAATGTTAAATCCCATTGCGGAAAACCCTGTTTTCGTGCAGAAGAGTGTATTTTCAGGTAGAATTTCAATACTTCTCCGCTGGAAGGGTGGGATCATGATGGAAGAAAACCGTTCCCGGCAGCCCGACACAGTGCTTTCCGGCATTCTGGCCGTTCAGCCCCTGCTTGATTCCCTGGGGCACGAACTCTCCCTCCTGGACACGAACATGAGGTACCTCTGGGTTTCTTCGTCCATGGCCGGGCGGGCAGGAAAACCGAGAGAGGACCTTATAGGCATGACCTGCCATTCCCTCCACCACCGCTCCTCCGCCCCGTGCGGCGGCTGCCCCGTCCATGAAGCCCTCGTCACCGGTGAACCCGGGGAAAGGGTTATCATCTCCAACGGAAAAGTTTTCCTTTCCCGCGGGATTCCCGTAAAAGACGAATCCGGTACTGTGTGCGCGGTCTTCGAATGCGAGCGGGACATCACCCTGGAAAAAGAAAAGGAGAAGAGTTACGTCGATCTGGAAAACCGCTACATCGAACTGGTGGAGAACGCCCCCATCGGCATGTACAGGGTCACCTTCGACGGAAAATACCTCTCGGCCAACATCCACCACGCCCGGATTCTCGGCTACCCTTCCCCCGCCGTCCTCATGGAGGAAGTCAACAGGACGTCGGCAACGGTCCACTATGCCGAGCCGGAAGCCCGGAAAGGGGTGGTGGACCATCTGCGCAGCAATCCGAACCGGTGGCTGGAACGGGAGACCGTCTTTCTTCGGAGGGACCGCTCCCCCATCCACGTGCACCTGTACCACCGGAGCGTCTTTTCTCCGGACGGGGAGCCCCTGTACATCGACGGCTTCCTGGAGGACATCACGGAAAGGAAAAAGCTGGAGGAAAAGGTCCGTTCCGAACTGGAGCTGAGGCAGCAGATCTTCGACGCCGTTCCCGTCCATCTTTACCTGAAGGACAGGGAGGGAAGGTACACCTTCGGGAACAGGGCCTTCACGGAGTTCCGGAACCTGCGGAACGAGGACATTATCGGCAGGACGACCTTCGGTGTCCTTGGTGAGCCCGCCGCATCCATAGCCCGAGAGGAGGACAGGGAAGTGCTCCGCACGGGCAGGCCGCTCCGGGACCGGGAGCGGCGGGTGGAGGGCCGCGGAGGGGAATTCTGGTACAGGATCACCAAGAGCCCCATCCTCGATGAAAAAGGAAACGTGGAGGGCATCGTGGGGTGCGGGTACGACATCACCTCCCTCAAGGAGATTTCCCAGTCCCTGGCCGAGAGCGAAAAGCGGTTCCGGTCCCTGGCCGAGGATATGCCGATCCTCATCTCCACCATCCTTCCCGACGGTACAATCCTCTACGCCAACTCCGCGTACTGCCGGTGGTTCGGCAGGGAACACCAGGATATCCTGGGAGTTTCCTTCCTGGATTTCCTTCATCCCGACGACCGGGCGGCAGTGGAGAAAACCCGTTCTTCTCTCTCTCCGGAACAACCGTCCTTTTCCATGGAGCAGAGGGTGTTCGCCCCCGACGGTTCCCTGCGGTGGCAGCGCTGGATCAACAGGGCTTTCTTCGACTCATCGGGAAAGCTCCAGTTCCTCCAGGCCGTGGGGGAGGACATCACCGAGAGAAAAAACGCAGAGGAAGAGATCAGGGCCGCCAGGGACGAGGCAGAAAGGGCGAGCGCTGCCAAATCGGAGTTCGTGGCCAACATAAGCCACGAGATCCGGACGCCCATGAACGGCGTCCTCGGCATGTCGGAACTTCTTCTGCAGACACCTCTCGACCCGTCCCAGCACAATCTTGCCGGGATGATCCACGAGAGTGCCGAGCACCTCCTTACCGTCCTCAACGACCTTCTCGACTTCTCCAAGATCGAGTCGGGGACTTTCGGCCTCTCGGTGCTTCCCTTCCCCATCCGCAGAACACTGGAAGATACGGTCGTCCCCTTTCTGCCCGAGGCGGCGGAAAAGGGACTGCCTCTCTCCCTGGAAGCGGACCCTGCTCTCCCGGCCGTCCTGATTGGGGATCCCATCCGGATACGGCAGATACTCACGAACCTTCTCAGCAATGCCCTGAAATTCACGGAAAAGGGATCCGTCACCCTTTCGGTCCGGCTCCTCGGCAGGGAAGACGGGGAGGCAAAAATAGCCTTTTCGGTCACCGACACGGGCATCGGTATCCCGGAAGAATTTCTGGGTGAAATTTTCACGCCCTTCAGGCAGGGGGAAGCGTTCCGGACCAGAAAGTACGGCGGCACGGGGCTCGGTCTCTCAATTTCCCGGAAACTCGTGGAGATGATGGGGAGCGGCCTGTCGGTGGAAAGCACTCCCGGAAAGGGTTCCGCCTTTTCCTTCGTCCTGTCGCTGAAGACAGGGGATTCCGCCGGCGAGAGCGACAAACCCTGGCAAAGTTCCTTCGTTCCGGCGTTCGGAAAGGAAGCGGGGGTAAAGAAACCATCCGTTCTCGTGGTGGATGACAACAGGGTGAACAGGGAACTGGTGCGGCTGCTTCTGGAAAAAGGGGGCTATCTGGCTGAGACTGCCTCCGACGGAAGGACGGCAGTTGAACGGCTTTCCCGGACACGGTTCGACCTGGTGCTCATGGATATCCAGATGCCCGAGATGGACGGCTACGAAGCCACCGCATTCATCCGGGATCCCGGGTCTCCCGTGCTGGACCACCAGGTTCCCGTGGTGGCCCTCACAGCCCATGCGGGAAAAGGGTTCGCCGAGGAGTGCCTGAAAAAGGGAATGAACGACTACCTTCCCAAGCCCTTTTCATCGAACGAACTCCTGGGACTGCTCTACAAGTGGATTCCTCCTTCGGGAACTCCGGTCCGGGATACCGGGTCGCCTCCCTTTTCGCAGGAGGAACTGAAAAAGGAAGAAAATACCCTTTTCGACGGGGACAGTTTCTTCGCCAAGCTCCTGGGAGACAGGGACGAGGGGAAAATGCTCCTCGAACTGTTTCTGGAGGCGGTGCCGGAGGACCTGGAGGCCCTGGGCGACGCCATTGAAAGGGAGGATGTGCGTGCCTGCGCGAAAATAGCCCATACCATCAAGGGAACGGCCTCCAACGGGTGCGCCCCGGAACTCAGCCGAGTAGCGAAATCCATCCAGGCGGAGGCGGAAAACGGCCGTCCGGAAGAGCTTCCTGAGCTGTTTTCCAGGCTCCGGTTTTATTTCTCCCTCACGGCGGAGGCCATGAGAAAAGAGCTGGACCGCTGAAAAAAGCTCCCTACTTGTCGGGAAACCGCATGCGGTAGAGGGTCATGAGGGAAGCAAACCTCCGGGCGAGGTTCTCCCGCTCCGGAGAAAACTTCTCCTTCACTTCTTCGAAAGCCCTGTCCACATCCTCTTTTTTCGGCTTCACCAGTGCCGGTTTCCCGCGCTTTCCGGCCCTGGGAGGGGGAGAGGTCTTCCCCACCACCACTTTCACGGCGGTCACTTTCACTCCCGAAATTTTCGAGGCCTCCCGGGCCACGGAGGCCCCCCTCATGGAGAGGGCCTTCGCCGAAGAGGGGCTGTCCGCCTTCACGAGCAGAACGCCTTTTTCAATGTCGTCCGGCCAGGTTTTTTTCGCCAGCATGGGGCCCACCGCGGAGGCCCATTTGTCCCTCAGGCCGGGAAGGGCGAGCTTTTCCTCCGCTCCCCTGGGCATGACCAAATCCAGGAGGGCGGCCACAGGTCCCGGAACTCCTTTACTGCGCCTGATATTCCTCATCGTCCGCTTCCCTCCGCGACAGAGAATTGAGGTACACCGACAGAAGGTGAATGTCCGTGGGAGTCACGCCGGAAATGCGCCCCGCCTGCCCCAGGGTGAGGGGACGGAGGGCCTCCAGCTTCTGCCTGCTTTCGGCGAGGAGGCCGGAAATGGAGGAATAGTCGAGACCGGATGGAAGACGTACTTCTTCCATCCTCGAGAGCCGTGCCACCTGCCGGTGCTGTCGTTCGATATACCCCTCGTATTTGATTTCCACCTCGAGGGCCTGCACTTCCTCCCCCCGGGGAGGTTCCGGCGACGGAGAAAACCGCTCCACCAGGGAATAGGGAACCCTCGGCCGGCGCAGCAGGTCAGCCGCCGACACCGTCTCCGAAAGGGGAGCCGATCCCAGGGCCGCCAGGGCGGCGTTCAGTCCCTCAGAAGGGGAAACCTTCGTTTTTTCGAGCCTTTCCGCTTCAGTATCGATCCGCTTCCACCTGGCAAGGAGGACATTCCACCGTTCATCCCCGATGAGGCCGATCTTCCTCCCGATGGGAGAGAGCCTTCGGTCGGCATTGTCATGGCGCAGGAGCAGCCTGTGTTCGCACCGGCTGGTGAGCATCCGGTAGGGTTCCTTCGTTCCCTTGGTGACCAGGTCGTCCACAAGCACCCCGAGATAGGCCTCGGAGCGGGAAAGAACCACCGGCTCCTCTCCCCTGGATTTCAGGGCGGCGTTGATGCCCGCCAGGAGCCCCTGGGCGGCGGCCTCCTCGTACCCCGACGTGCCGTTGATCTGCCCGGCGCAGAAAAGCCCTTCCACCCTCTTTGTCTCCAAATAGGGGTGGAGCTGGGTAGGGATGACGTAATCGTACTCTATGGCGTACCCGGGCCGGGTGATGTGGGCAGAGGCGCACCCGGGAAGGGAATGGACCATGGCAAGCTGTACATCGTAGGGAAGGCTCGTGGAGAAATTCTGCACGTAGACCTCCCTGTTTCCCCGGGACACAGGCTCCAGGAAGATGAGATGGCTTTCCTTCTCCGGAAACTTGATGACCTTGTCCTCGATGGAAGGGCAGTACCGCGGTCCCGATCCCTCCATCCAGCCCATGTAGAGGGGAGACCTGTGGAGGTTTTCCCTGATGATGCCGTGGGTCCGGGGATTGCTCCTCGTAAGGTGGCAGAAATACCCCTCGTGGATCTTTCCCTTCCCCCAGAGGGAGAAGGCCAGAGGTTCCGCTGCGCTGCCCTGGGCGGTAAGGGAAGAAAGGTCCAGGGTATCCATATGAAGCCGGGGAGTGGTATCGGTACGGGTCCTCGCCGTCTCAAGACCCGCTTCCCGGATGGACCGGGAGAGTTCCTCCGCGGGAACCTGCCCGAGAGGACCGGAAGCAAAACTGTCCTCCCCGATGTAGACCTTGCCTCCGAGATAGGTTCCCGTGGCGAGCACTACCGTTTTTCCCTCGTAGACAAGACCGTACTTCGTCCGGACACCCCTGATCCTGCCCTTTTCCGTCCAGAGATCCGTCACCACGTCCTGGTGGATGTCCAGGTTCTTCTGGGTCTCCACGGCGAGGGTGTAATGGGCAGCATAATCCCGGAGGTCGCACTGGGCCCGGAGAGCCCGGACGGCAGGTCCCTTGGACGTGTTCAGCCAACGGACCAGCATGGCGGAGCTGTCGGCGGCCTCTGCCTGCTCTCCTCCGAGGGCGCTTCCTTCCCTGACGAGGTGCCCCTTTGCCGGCCCCCCTATGGAGGGATTGCATGGCATGAGGGCCGTGTTGTCCAGGTAGAGGTTGAGCTGGAGCACCGCCGCTCCCATCCGTGCCGCGGCAAGAGCCGCCTCGCACCCGGCATGGCCTCCTCCCACCACGATGACATCATATTTTTTATCGCACACTGCTGCCATTCCGTTCTCTTCCTTTCAGGATCCCATTTCTTTTCTCAGCGGCAGGGGAGCACGGCTCCCTCCTCCACTTTCCACATGCTGCCCGGCCACTCGTCTGCCGTCATCTCCGCCGCAGCGGCCACTACCTGCCATCCCGTTCCCGCCAGGGAGGCCATGGTGATCTTCCGTCCCTCCCGGTCAAGCTCGGAGGCTATTTCATCGAGAAGGATCAGGGGCTTCCGTCTCAGCCGTGCCTCCACGGCCTTGCCCGCCGCGAGCATAAGGGCGACGGAGGCCCTCCGTATCTGGCCCCTGCTGAAAAAAGCCGCCGCTTCCCGTCCGCCCGTCCGGACCATAAGGTCGTCCCGGTGAGGCCCCACCAGGGAAAGGCAGCTTCTCCTTTCCCTCTCGCTCCAGGTTTCCAGGGACTTCCACCAGTCATCGAGGGGATTTTCCGTTCCCGAACCCCCTCCCCGGACATGGGCAAGCTCCAGGGGAGCGGGGGAAAGGTCAGGAAAATGGGCCAGCCCGAGGGAAAGAAGCCCCGCCGCCTCGTCCCTGCACGACCATATCCATGCCGCCAGGGGAGCCATGGCCCTGGATACGGACTCCGTTCTTTTTCCCGCCCTGAGGAGAAGGGTCCTGTGACGGACCACCCTCCGGAAATCGCTGATTCTCCTGGCGTACAGGGGGAAGAGGAGGGCACATAATTTATCCAGAAAATTCCGACGAATAGTAGGAGATCCGTCCAGCAGAGCCATATCCCCGGGAAGGAAGGCCAGAGCGGGCACCCTCGCCCTGACCTCGGGAAAAGAAACCCGCTTTCCGTCGCACTTCACCACGGTGGAACCGCCGACGGCCATGGCGAGAAACAGGTCTTCCTCGCCGCAGAAGGTACCGGTGATATACGCCCTGTCTCCTTCATTCCGCCATGAGGGAAGGTCTTTTCTTTCGCCGAAAGGACCCCATCCCGTCAGCAGATGGAGTCCTTCAAGGCAGTTGGTTTTACCCGCCCCGTTTTTTCCCGTGACCAGGTTCAGGCCGGGATCCCAGGAAATCCGGACCGGAGAAAGATTGCGGAAATTCCGGACGAGATACTCGGAACACCACATGCCCTATTCTGTGGGAAAATCCTCCTCTTCCCCGGCGTCTTCCTCGAAGGAGAGGTCGCTTTCCGTCAGCTTGATGGGCATAACCATGTACAGAAAGTCCTTCTGGTCCGGCCGGAGCATGGTCATCTGTCCCTCGGGGCCGTTGAAGCTGATGAAGGCCCGGTCGCCGTAGAGGGCTTTCAGACCGTCGAGGAGAAAACCCACGTTGAAGGCCACCGTCAGGGGCTCGCCTTCGATCTTTCCGTCAAGAATTTCTTCCACCGCTCCCGTTTCAGGAGCTTTACCCGTGAGGACGAGATCTCCCTGGGGTGAGAGGCGGAAAAGTACCATGCGGCTGAATTCCCTGACGATAACATCCACCCGCTCAAGGGCGGCCGCAAGGACGTTTCTGTCTATGTCCAGGCTTGTGGTGCTCTGAGGGTTCAGAATCTTTTCGTAGTTGGGGAATGCCGCCTCCACCCTCCGGACGGAAAATTCCAGGCTGCCCATCTGGAAGAACACCAGGGTGGTATCGGCGAGAACCCGTACGTGAGTTTCACCGTCCATGGAGGAAAGCAGACGCTGAAGCTCCTTCAGGCCGGTGATCGGCAGGAGAAAATCACCGTCTTCTCCTTTTTCCGCCGGATAGCATTTGGACAGGGAGAGCCGCCGTCCGTCCGTAGAAATGACCCGGAGCTCCCCGTCCTTCATCTGGAAGAATGCTGTGCCGAGATACTTGGGAAATTCCTCGCCGACGGTGCTGGCCACTGTTCCTTCCGAAATGGTCCGGAGCAGCTCCGAGGCGCTTATGGAACAGAAAAAAGGAGCGCTTTCCGATATGGGAAGAGTGGGAAATTCCCTGGAAGGGTAAGTGGTGAACTTGTACCGGTTCCTTCCCGCGATGATCAGCCCCTTCCCGTCGGTGACGGAGACGGTGAAGACGCTTGTGGGCGCTTTTTTGAAGAGTTCCCCCACCACCTTGACCGGCAGGACCGCTTCTCCCTCTTCTTCCACCAGGATTCCCCTGGAGATGCATTTTACAGATGTTTTCAGGTCGGTGGCCTCGAGACGGACTGTGTTTTCGTCGTCCTCGCCGGAGGCTTTCAGCAGTATGCCCGTAAGAGAGCTGATGGTGCTTTTCGAGCTGGTGCTCCTTTCGGCAATCTGCCAGTTTTTCATGAACTCTCCCTTGTTGATCTGAAGTCTCACAATGTTTCCCTCCCCGAAGTACATCTTTTATTGTTTTTTGGTTTTAGTGACAGTAATGATAATAGGTGGTGTGAATACTGTGGATAACCTGACGGCCGGGCCGGATGACGGGATTTCCTCCTGTGGATAAGATTCCATCCGGACGGCAAAGTTATTCACAGTATCCACAGGAAAAATTAAAACCGTTCCATACCGGTCAGGTTATCCACACACAGGAAGGTTCATTCACAGTTTCCCCTCGATAGTATCCACAATCTGCCGGATCCGGGGCTGTTCCTTCACCATCTGGCTGATCTTCCTGTGCGCGTGGAGTACGGTGGTGTGATCCTTTTTCCTGAAGGAAAGGCCGATCTGCTGCAGGCTGACCTCGGTGAGCTTGCGGCAGAGGAACATGGCGATCTGCCTGGCGAGGGCCAGGTCGGATGTTCTCTTGGCGCTCAGGAGATCGTCCACGCTCATGCTGAAAAATTCGGCCGTCGCGTGCTGGATGGCATCCACGCTCACAGGCCCGCGGATATCCTTGCGGATCACGTCCTTGAGCCACTCTCCCGTGTTTTCCTCCGTGATGGGCTCGCTGGAAAGCTCGGCGCACGCCACCACCCTGTTGAGGGCGCCCTCCAGCTCCCGGATGTTGCTCGGGATATTGACGGCGAGAAAGTTGATCACCTCGTCGGGGATGTCATACCGCCGGAGCTGGGCTTTTTTCTGCAGGATGGCTATCCTGGTCTCCAGGTCCGGGGACTGGATGTCCGTGACAAGCCCCCACTCGAAGCGGCTCACGAGCCGGTCCTCGATGCTCTGGATATCCTTCGGGGGTCTGTCGGAACAGATGACGATCTGCTTTTTGGAGGTGTGGAGCTGGTTGAAGGTGTGGAAAAATTCCTCCTGGCTGCTCCCCTTGTTTCCCAGGAACTGGATGTCGTCGATGAGGAGGATGTCCACGCTCCTGTACTTGGACTTGAACTCCTGGGTCTTGTTGTTCTTGATGGACTGAATGAACTCGTTGATGAACTTTTCCGAGCTCACGTAGGTCACCTTGTGGTTCGGGTTCCTGTCGAGGACGTAATGGCCGATAGCGTGCATGAGATGGGTCTTTCCCAGGCCGACGCCTCCCCAGATGAAGAGGGGGTTGTAGGCTTCCCCCGGGGTTTCCGCCACGGCGAGACTTGCCGCGTGGGCCAGCCTGTTGGACTTTCCCACCACGAAGGAGTTGAAAAGATAGCCCTGATTGAGCCCTCCCCGTGATTCGGCTGAGCCGCCCGAGGCAGCCTTCTGGGCCCGCTTCTGCTCGTCCTTTTTCGTTTCCGACCCCACCCGGAGCTCGATGTCGTCGCTTTTGCCCGTCTCCCTGCAGATGCGGACCAGGTCCTTCAGAAACCGGGAGGAAATCTGCTCTTTCACGAAAACGTTGGGAACGTCGAGAACGAGGGATCCCTCCACAAGGTCGGTGGGGATACAGGTTTTTAGCCAAAGGTCAGCGGTTCCCGCGGGAAGGGACTGGGACGCTTCCGCCAGAATTTCTTCCCACAGCCGGTTGAGATCTTTTTCCACAATGCTTCACCTCATGCTGAGAATGGCACCATATTATCACAAGGAGCGGAATGTGGATAACTCGGGAAGAAGGCATCCGCAGGAAAAGAAGAGTTTTTTCCTTTCCGGTTCTGTGGATGAAAGGAGGATGGAGAATATGTTGTCCACAATACTTGTCCACATATCCACAATCGGGGTTTATTTTTGTGGATAGGTAAAAATACGGATGCTGTCCGCTGGAACAAAGTTGTTACAAAATTCTCCGTCCGTCACACAAATTTTGAGCCGCTTACGGGAACAGGTCTTGCGGGTTATCCACAACTTGCCCACAGTTGTGCACAAGTTCATTTTTCCTCCCTCCCCGCAGGCGGAGAAAACCGCCTGTGGACAACTTTCGCTTCATGATGGAAAATGAACTCGGTCTTCGGATAAGAAACTCACTTTGGTTATTTCGGAGGAGAAAGAGATATGAGTTCTTCCCTTCTTCATGTAATAAGTCACACGGACCTCGACGGCATCGCTGCGGCGGCGGTTGCATGGCACCGGTGGCGGCGGGAGCGTCCCCTGAAGGTCTCCCTGGCCGGGTACGGGTCAGTGGACGGCCTGATCCTGGAAAGCATCGCCGCAGGGCAGGAATTCCTCGTGGCGGATCTCTTCTGCCAGGACAGCCGGACCGTGGATGCTCTCGACAGGCATTATTCCGAGGGGGAAGACCCCTTCGTCTTCGACCACCACGAAACCACGGCGGCCCGGTACGGGGGCCGTCCCTGGGCGGTGGTGGATACGGCCTTCTGCGCGGCGAAGGTCTATTACCGCTGGCTTGTCGGAAGGGGAGACCCGGGAATGGAGCGGCTCTCTCCCCTGGTGGAGCTTGCCAACGACAGGGATCTCTGGATCAACGAAAATCCCGACAGCCGCCTCTGGCAGGCCCTCATCACCCTCTGCGGCCCCTACAGCCTCCTGGCAAGGCTGGCGGAAAACCCGGACCCCTCTCTCGCTCCCCACGAGCGGGCCACGGGGGAGGATTTCGTGGAAAAGCAGGAAAAACGGTTCGCCCTCGCTGTGGAAAAAATGGGGAAGGGCTCGGGTGACCTGGCCTTCGTCGAGCCGGGAGTTCTGGAGTTCGGCGACGTGTCCGATTTCGGCGGCCTCGTGCTGGACCGGATGGCGGAACCGCCTCTTCTGGTGGCCGTGGCGGCGAAGCGGTTTTCCGGCGAATGGGCCGTCTCCCTCCGCAGCCGGAGCGAGATGGCGGGCAAGGTGGTCGGCATGCTCCGGGACGGAAAAAAGGTGCGGGGTGGGGGGCACGACGATTCGGCGGCCCTCTATTTTCCGCCCTCCTATAGCCCGGACCAGATCTGGACCACCCTCCAGGCGGCCATGCGGACCATCCGGGACCAGGAGCGCCCCACGGGAGTCACCCTGGGAGACCTTTTCAAGACCGGCGGCCAGAACGAATCAGGCGGCTGAAGAGAAACGGGCTGCGGCCTGAAGGAGGATTCCATCATGAAAGTGCTTGTTACGGGCTTCGACCCCTTCGGGGGCGAGCCGGTCAATCCCGCCTTCGAGGCGGTGAAGCTCCTGCCCAGGACAACTGCCGGGGCGGACGTGGACATCCTGGAGATTCCCACGGTGTTCCACAAGTCCATCGAGGCGGTAGTGAAGAGGGCAGAGGAAATGTGCGCGGACAGGATCCTCATGGTCGGCCAGGCCGGAGGGCGCTTCGAGATCACCGTGGAACGGGTGGGCATCAACGTGGACGACGCCCGGATCCCGGACAACGAGGGCAACCGGCCCGTCGACGTGCCCATCGACCCCGACGGCCCGGCGGCATATTTCGCCACCCTTCCGGTAAAGGCCATGACGGAGCGGATCCGTTCCCGGGGCATTCCAGCGAAGGTGTCCAACACCGCGGGGACCTTTGTGTGCAACCACGTGCTCTACGGCGTGCTGAACGCCGCAGCGAAGAAGGGTCTCCCGGTGAAGGCGGGCTTCATCCATGTTCCCTATCTTCCGGAACAGGCTGCGGGAAAGGACAGCGTCCCGTCCATGTCCGCGGTCACCATCGCCGCGGCCCTGGAAGCCGCCGTGGAGGCCATGGCGACCACAGGCGAGGACGTGAAGGTCTCCGGCGGAAGGGAACACTGAGGAGGAGGAATCTTTCGGCCTTCCCGTTTTTTCTGGGCGGCGAAAGTGCTAGAATAACGGCGCCGGCTAAGGACCCGACACAGACAAATACCGGTTATGTATAGTTTTTTCGATGCCATTCCTGCGGGGAGGTTTTCACCGGCCATGCAGCTCTTCTTTGAGCAGTTGCTCAACGGCGTCGCCATGGGGGCGATCTATTCCCTCATCACCCTCGGCCTCGCCCTGGTGTACGGCGTCATGCGCATTCTCCACGTGGCCCACGCCGCGGTGTACACAGCGGGCGCCTACGTGGGACTGTACGTTTTTTCGATTACCGGCAGCCTGCTACCGGCAGTGCCCGCGGCCATGGCGGCCTGCGCCCTTCTGGGAACTGCCATCGAGCGGCTGGTCTACACTCCCCTGCTGAAATACCCGCCCTTCGTGCCCCTCATCGGGAGCATCGCCGTCTTTCTCGGCCTGGAGGAGATCTTTCGCCTCGTGGGCGGCCCGTACATCCTCTCCTTCCCCGCCGAGTTCCCCTTTCCGGGGATCACCGTCCGGGGGGTGGTCATCTCCCCGGCCATCATTTCCATCTACGCCGTCAGCGCGGCGGTGCTGCTGCTCCTCTGGTTCATCGTGACGAAGACGGAGCTCGGCCTCGCCATGCGGGCCACGTCCCAGGACCGGGAGATCGCCGGCGCCATGGGCATCAACAGCTCCTACACCATCAGCATGACCTTCGTCCTCGGATCGGCGGTGGCCGCGGTGGCAGGAATCCTCGTGGGGATCTACTTCAACCAGGTCTACCCCACCATGGGAGCCGTCCCCGCCTACAAGTGCCTCGCCCTCATCGTGGTGGGGGGCCTCGGGTCCCTGCCCGGCGCGGTGCTCGCCTCTCTGCTTCTCGGGGTGGGGGAGACGCTGCTCATCGGGTACGCCAATATCCCCCTGCCGAGGGATTCCCTGGCCTTCATCGCCATGATCGCCGTGCTCCTCTGGCGTCCCCAGGGACTCCTGGGCAACAGGTAGGGAGGGAAGGATCATGAACGACTATTCCATCACCATCCTGACCTTCATCGCCATCCAGGCCATCGTGGCCTGCGGCCTCAACGTCATCGTGGGGTACGCCGGGCAGATATCCCTCGGCCACGCCGCCTTTTTCGGCATCGGGGCCTACTCCTCCGCCCTCCTCACCACGAAGGCCGGCCTCACGTTCTGGACGGCCCTCCCGCTGGTGATCCTTCTCACGGGCGCCATCGGGCTGGTGCTCGGCATGCCGAGCCTCCGGCTCCGGGAGGACTTCCTGGCGGTGACCACCATCGGCATCAACTTCATCGTGGAATCGGTCTTCCTGTACGTCCCCTTCTTCGGGGGGGCCCTGGGGCTGGGGGGAATACCGAGCATCACCCTCCTCGGCACGAGGCTCCGGGGACCGAATTTCCTGTACCTATGCCTCGCCTTCCTGGCCGTGGTCCTCTTTCTCTCCCGGCGGTTCACCAGGAGCTGGGGGGGCCTTGCCTGCTTCGCCCTCCGGGAGGAGGAGACGGCGGCCTCCAGCATGGGGGTCTCCCCCATCCGCTTCAAGCTGCTGGCCTTTGTCATCGGAACGGCCATGGCGGGATTGGGCGGTGCACTGTACGCACACCTCATGCGGTTCATCAGCGCCACGGACTTCGGCTTCACCCTCTCGGTCTCCATGATGTCCATGGTGGTCCTGGGGGGGATCGGCACCCTCTGGGGCCCGGTGCTCGGCGCCCTGATCCTCGGCGTCCTGCCCGAGGTCTTCCGTCCGCTGATCGACTACCGCATGCTGCTCAACGCCGCCATCCTGCTGCTTATGATCCGGTTCCAGCCCGCGGGGCTCCTCGGCGAGGGAAGCCTTCTGCGGCGGCTGTTCCGTCCGGGGAGGGATTCGGCTCATGAATGACATCCTGCTCCGCCTCGAAGGCGTTTCGCGCCATTTCGGCGGCCTGAAGGCCGTGGACGACGTCTCCTTCTCCCTCGCCCGGGGGGAGATCCTGGGCCTCATCGGCCCCAACGGCGCGGGAAAGACCACCTGCTTCAACCTCATCTCCGGCGTCTACGCCCCCACGAAGGGGGACATCGTGCTTGAGGGAATCTCCACCGCCGGCTTTCCTCCCTACCGCATGGCGGCCATGGGAGTGGGGCGGACCTTCCAGGTGGTGAAGCCCTTCTCCACCCTTTCCGTGCTGAACAACGTGCAGGTGGCCCTCGGCCTGACCCGCTACGGGAGCGTCCTCTCCTCCCTGGGCCCCTGGGACACAAAGGCCTCCAGGAACGAAGCCCTGGAGATCCTGGAGGAGGTGGGCATCGCCCATCTCGCCGGAACGCCTTCCGGGCAGCTTCCCCTGGGAAACCAGAGGCGCCTCGAGCTCGCCCGGGCCCTGGCCCTGAAGCCGAAGCTCCTGCTGCTGGACGAGACCTTTTCCGGCCTCCGCCACGAGGAAGCGGCCATGCTCTCGAAGCTGGTGCTCGGGGTGCGGGCCAGGGGTATTTCCGTCCTCCTCATCGAACACAACATGAAAGTGGCCATGGGGCTCTCGGACCGCCTCGTGGTCCTCGACCACGGCAGGCTTCTCGCCGAGGGAAAACCGGAAGACATCCGGTCCGATCCCCGGGTCGTGGAAGCCTACCTCGGGAAGGGGGCATCCTCCCATGCTTCTTGAACTGCGGGATCTCCAGGTCTTCTACGGGGACATCCACGCCCTGGACGGTATCTCCCTGTCCGTGGCGGAGGGAGAGCTCGTTTCAGTCATAGGCGCCAACGGCGCCGGGAAAAGCTCCCTGCTGAACTGCCTCATGGGGGTCGTTCCCGCGAAGGGCGGCTCGGTGACCTTCGCGGGGAAGGATATTTCCTCCATGCCGGTCCACGGGCGGGCCCGGAGCGGCATCCGCATTGTTCCGGAACGGGCAAGGGTCTTTCCCAGGCTGTCCGTGTATGAAAACCTCCTCACAGGGTGCTTCGGAATGAGAAACACCATCGACCTCGCCGGCAAGCTGTCCTGGCTCTACTCCCTCTTCCCCGTCCTGGAGGAGCGGAAATCCCAGCTCGCCTCAACCCTTTCGGGAGGGGAACAACAGATGCTGGCCATCTCCAGGGCACTCATCGCGGACCCGAAACTCCTGCTGGTGGACGAGGTCTCCATGGGGCTCATGCCCATGCTGGTGGACAAGGTTTTCGAGGTGCTCTCCATGCTCAACCGGGACCACGGCCTCACCATCCTGCTGGTGGAGCAGAACGCCCTGGCCTCCCTGGGCATTTCCTCGAGGTCCTACGTCCTCGAGACGGGCAGGATCGTCCTCGAAGGACCTTCCGGCCGGCTTCTCGAGGATCCCAGGGTCCGGGAGGCCTACCTCGGCCTGTAGTGAAAAACGGCTGTACGGGACAGGATGGCCTGTCCCGGGAGAATAGAACGGCAACTCTCAAATTTTCGGAGGTGGGAAAATGCGTATTCTGAAAACGGCAGTACTGGCTCTGTGCGCGGTGCTTCTTGTCTCGTCCGCGGGCTTCGCCGCGGATACGGTGAAGATCGGCCTGCTCGTTCCCCTGACCGGCCCGGCGGCGGCCGACGGCACGAGCGCCCTCTATTCGGTCCAGATCGCCCTCGACCAGGTCAACGCGGCGGGAGGCGTCCTGGGCAAACAGGTGGAACTGGTGTACTACGACGACAGGGCCGACGCCAAGGAAGCGGTCGCCCTGGCCCACAAGCTCATCGAGCAGGATAAGATAGCAGCCTTCGTGGCTGGGTCGTACAGCCTTCCCACCCGGGCCGTGGCCCCCATCTTCCAGGAGGAGGAAATTCCCCTCGTGGCGGCCTACGCCATTCACCCCGACGTGACCCGGGCCGGAGATTTTTGCTTCCGGAACGGCTTCCTGGGCATGGTGGAGGGAAAGGCGGCGGGATACACCGCCCACAAGCTCCTCGGCGGAAAGACCGTTGCCCTTCTGACCAGCGACAACGACTTCGGCCGGACCCTCGTGGAGGGCTTCAAGGAGTACGCCTCCAAGTTCGCCCCCGACCTCAAGATCGTCAGCGAGCAGGCCTACCCCTTCTCCGAGAAGGACTACAAGCCCTATCTCTCGAAAATCAAGGAACTCAACCCCGACGTGATCTTCGCCAGCGGATACTACTTCCAGACCGGCCCGCTTCTCCGCCAGGCCAGGGAGCTGGGCATCCAGTCCAAGATCCTCGGCGAGGAGGGCGCCGACTCCCCGAAGCTCATGGAGATCGCCGGCGACGCCGCTGAAGGGTTCTATATCGTCACCAACTTCGACCGGGACGACCCCCGTCCCGTGGTGCAGGGCTTCCTCGCGGAATTCCGGAACCGCCACAAGTTCGAGCCCGACATGGTGGGTGCCTCCGCCTACGATGCCTTCATGATCATCATGGACGGAATGAAGACGGCAGGGAGCACCGACGGCAAAAAGGTCCGGGACGCCATCGCCGCCGTGAAGGACTATAACGGTCTCACCGGCATCATCGGCGGCTTCGACGAGATTGGTGAAGTCGTCAAGCCCGTCCAGGTGCAGGTGGTAAAGGAAGGGCTCTTCCGGCACTTCGGCGTGGTCACCGACCCCGAGCTCATCAAGCCCTGACCTGAACGGTTCTGCGGCGGAAGCGATTATAAAAAAAGCGTCCCCCCCTGGGGGGCGCTTTTTTTAGGGAATCCGTTTTTCAAAGGACAGGATTCGCCGCCCGCCTTCATTTTACGCGGCGCTCCAGGGATTCCTTTGTTGGAAAAACCCCGGCAAGGGACCCGCAGGGGTGATTATCGGGGTTTCCATTTATTTCCCGGTTGTGAGGACAGCATTGTTCACGGCAGTCTTCAGCTCGCTCCATAATTCCTCGGACGCGTCGTCGATATTCTCCCAGGCCTCGTCTCCAGCTTCGAAAAGCTCATTCAGTCGCTCTCTCGTCTCTCCTATTTTCTTTTCAAGATCACGTATTTCCTTGGGACTCCCGGCAGCCGAATGTGCGTTCTTCTCCTTCAATTCCTTTAATTTTAACAGTGCGTGAGCAAAACCCAATTGAGCCTGTATTTTACGTCTGTAGGCTGCCTTTGTAATTGCATACATTGCGCCATCTCCTCTTATCGCTTCCCAAGTCCTTTCCAGATTTTCCCGATACGCCTGAAACCGAGCCACCCTGACCGGGCATCCGATGTACCGGGATATTGTGATCGTTTTCCTGTCTCCAAAAACGGAGGCACTCTCCTGGGCCGGAATAGTGTTCGACACCGCCGGAAAACAGCACGAAATCATATCCAGCCTTTTTTCTGTAACCCGGACCTATGGGACAGGAGAGGTCCGAAAAAAAACCTCGGCAAGCCCCCCGAGGAGGCGCCGGCCGAGGTTTCCTTATAACGTATCTTCTGAGATTTTCCTTTTACTTACTTATGAAACCTGGCGGCGGCATTGCTGACGGAAGTCTTCAAAGCGCTCCAGGCGTGGTCCGCACCCTCTTTGAAATCTGTCCAGGCGGTATCGTCAGCCGCTGACAGTTCCTTTATCCTGGTCTTCGTGTTGCTCACGTTCTTTTCAAGATCCTGAATCTCTTTGGTGAATTCGATAGCCGCATCAGCCGAAGAAATCTTTGCCTGAGCCTTCAGTTGATCCAATTGAGCCTGGGCCAGTTCCAGTTCCGCCTCGATCTTATTTTTATAGGCTTCCCTTGTACTCACACCAATCATCTCCCTTTTTCGATGCCCTCTTTTTCAAAAAACGCACCTCTCCATCCGCCCCAAAGACATCATCTTGGAGGGTACTCAACATGCGGGGGTTAGAGAAATTTCCCTCCGAAGAACAGAGCCACGCCGCCGACAGCGATCGACGTCATGCTGATCCACACCGGGATGGAGACACTGCGATTCTCGTCCACAGATACTCCGATCGGTCCCAACTGGGCCTCATGGGTTGCCTGCGTATAGGTGAAACCTCCGTAGGCCAATCCCAGCACGCCGGCCACGATCAACAGTATTGCCAAAGTTTTCATTATACCCATTTCACTTCCTCCTTCAGGAGAAAACCTTCGATTACGCTTTGAACGCCGGAACGACAGCATCATCGTTCGTGCGGAAGCGAACGAGCCGCTATATAACCCTTCTGCCTTGAATCACGCGAATCACAATTACCACGGCTGCTATGACAAGGAGGGCATGTATCAGTCCCCCCATGGTGGTGGATGAGACCATACCCAGAATCCAGAGTACAATCAGTACAACAACAACTGTTTCAAGCATGTCTTTTCTCCCCTTTCCATCGAAAGCGTACGATACGTTCACGGGTTAATGCGACTTCCTTCGATAGCATTTGTCGGTTCAGTACGTTCGCTTCTAAGAAAATAATTATACACTATTTAGAAAATAAAGTCAAGAATAATAAGTCAGTTGTGTTTAAATAAATAATTGACATTATATTTTTACTGTTGCGGCGAAAGTCCTTTGGGGAGGGATTTTGAAGGGGGTATCTTTATGGAGATTCATTTCATTGTCGGCCCTTTTTATGGGTCCGTCAATTCCGGGGACGGAAACAGCCGGAATTCACTCGCAGGACGGTGGCGCGGGCTCTTGAGTGAAAGGCTCCCCTGAAGACAGGAGAGCCTTTTTCTTCCGCGTTCGAGGTGCTCATTCCGTTACTTTTTCAGCAGCAGGAACCCCATGGGAATAAGAAGGAAAAGCATGGCGGGCGTCGGGATTCCCGCGGTGCATCCCCCTCCGCCGCCCGAGGGAGGAGCCGGGGTAGCAGGGTCGCTCGTCAGCCATGGATTATAGTCTACATAGGACGAGACCCTGTTGCCGGTACCGTTGGGGTTGTTGTAGTTCGGTGTCCCGGGAAGCGTTTTCTGGTCCCTGGGTCCGCTGGAGTGGCCCCACCAGTTTCCTCTTGAATCGATCGTTTTCGTATCGCAGTACATACCGTACTGCGTGTTTCCGACGATGCTGTTCCCTTCGGCAGTAACCGAGGATGTTGTATCGTTCGCCACGTAGATGCCGTATTCCCCGTCCCTGACGATGTTGTCGTTAATGGAGACCGTTGACGAGAGGAACACGCCGATATCTATTCCCGTGCCCGATCCTTCGAAGGTGTTGCCGTCGATCCGGATCGTGCATTGAGACAATCTTTCAAGAAATACCCCGGTCGCGGAATTCTTCACGGTATTGCCGGTGAAGGAAAATGTGTTGTCCGTCATGTACCCTACGCCTTCAATGCCCCAGACACCGTGGAAACCGTAGGAGGTGAAGCCATCGAGGGAATTGTTCTTGATCGTGACCGCGTTTGCAGGATTGCCGCCCGTGTGGACGATGCCCGATGCGTTCAGGACGGATCCGGGAGTGATGGAAAATCCGTCGATGGTAACTCCGAGGCTGGGGCCGATGAATATGGTCGCTCCACCGTCGGGAATCGCCTCGGGTTTCAGACCGGAAAAGGCAGTTATCGACGATCCCCGAAGTACGGCTTTTCCCGGTCCGTCGATCGAGACGAGCGTGAGGTTATCAGTGGAAATATAGATACTTTCATTGTAGGTCCCTGTTCTCACCTGGATCACGTCACCCTGACCAGCCGCATTAACGGCTCCCTGGATCGTGGAGTAGGTGTCGGGAACCACCCTGTTCGCCGCATGGACACCCCCTACGAGAGTTAAAACAAACAGTGCGAGAGTCGCCGCGAAAAGCAAAAGCGTTCTTTTGGCATATCGTTTCATGCCACACTCCTCCTTCTTTTTTCGGGAACCTCTGAAAAACCCCGTCTTCCCGGGCGCGATATCCTGTTGACCGGATAACGCCGGGATCCTTTCCCGTTTTTCAAAGCGGGAATGAAGAGCATTTGCTCTCCATCCCCGCTTTTTCACCGTCAGCTTGTCGCTGTAGTCACGGTGCCGTCGCTCCATGTCACGGAGATTCTGAAGTTCGACGCGCCCTGGCGGAGGCTGCCGTTATCCTCCATGAACAGCTGGAGGTTGTGGTTGGGAGGAACCTCGAAAGATACGGATCCGTCGTAGTTGTTCAACAGTCCCTTCCCCCCTTTTCCGGGAAGAACCACGCCAAGAGCCCAGTTGCCGTTTCCGGGAACGGTGTCCCAGACGCCGGAGGCCGTGCCGATGCATTCAACCATAATCGCTTTCACTTGTCCCTTTCCCGTGATCTGAAACTCGAAGAGCCAGTCAAAGCTGCCGTCCGGTCCGATGCGCTCGCGAGCGCCGACGTAATCGCTGCTGGAGGCCCGTCTGGGACCGGAGAAGCGCACCTCTCTCCTGCCGTCCTGCCTCTCTCCCCGGGCCGGACGATCCGACCCGACCCGGCGGACGATCTCCCGTGAAAGCGTCCTTCCGTCGTCATACATCAGCGTTATGTGCGACACGACGTCGCGGTCGCCGAGAGAACCGTTGTCCTCTATCCAGAGGACGAGTTCGGTTTCCCTGGAAATGGAGATCAGGACTGATCCGTCGGACCGGTTCAGGATGGTGCCGTTCGGTTCCGTAACCCCGATGAGCCAGCGCCCGTTTCCGGGGATCGTGTCCCAGTGTCCGGCGGAACCGGAGGCGTTTTCGATTTTCATCCCCTTCAGAGTACCCGGGGTGCTCACCTTGAGATCCACCTTCCAGTCGTTCGTGCCGTTGCCTCTCCTGTGTTCGTTATTACCTACCAGATCACGCGTACCGGAGCCGCTGAGAACCGCCGATCCGGAAAACGTCCCTTCCGAAGCACTCGCCCCTTCGGTTTCCACAACTCGTGCAGCAACGGCTCCATCCGAGAATGTGAAACTGACTTCAAAACGGGACTTCCCGTTCGCAATGGCGCCGTTGTCCGTTACCAGCAGATCGAGAGCGGATTTTCCTCGAAGCTGTATATTTATGCTCCCGTCGGGCTTGTTCAGCACTTTATCGGACTGCATGACAGCCACAAGCCATGAATTGCTGTTCGTAAAGGTGTCCCATTGTGCCGATTCCCCTTCGATACTTCGTACGGTCACTCCCGTGAGGGTTCCCGCCCCCTGGAGGACAACCTGCATGCCGTAATCCGCGGTGCCGTCGCCGCGAAGCCGCTTGTTGCGCCCCGTGAGATCTCTCGTTCCTTTTCCCGTCATTCGGGCGTACACAATTTCAACATCGCCGGCTGCCGGTGAAACTGCTTTTGCGGTGCCGGGAACCGAAATTGTGGAATGGCTTTCGGAACCGTCCACAAATCTCGCCGTGACGGTGAATTTCCCGCCCCTGGCGATCGATCCGTCGTCAGGGACAATGAGCGTAATTCCCATTCCCATAAGGAACGGCGTCAGGGACATTCCTCCGCTGCTCTCCGCTATCACTTTACCTCCGCTTTCCGTTACCTTTATTCCGGGGATGCCGTTGCCTGCGACGGTGTCCCAGGATGACCGACCATCCTCATACTGCAGAGAGATGCCGGAGAGAGCACCTCCGATTCCCGACAGATTGAGGGAAAACGATGCATCCGGGTTGCCGTCGGGGGTGGCATTTTCACCCGAACCGAGGACATCTTCCGGTCCTATCCCGTGAAATGTAAAGTTCTGCACCTCTCCCATGGCGGCCCATCCGAACGACGCCGTCAGCAGAAGGAATAGAACCGAACCCACCATGATGTGAATATATTTTTTTCTCAATTCTTCCAGCTCCTTTTTTCTCTTTGTTGCTGTTGTTTCAGGTATTTGCTGAGAATATGGCTATGCCGCCGAACAGGGCGGAGTCTATTCGAATGCGTAGACTTTTCCGTCAAAACCGCCGAAATAGAGCACGCCGTCCACAACTACAGGATCCGACATAATCTCCCTGCCCGATTCGAACTTCCATACTTCCCGCCCGCTTGCGGCGTCAAGGCCGTAAAAATTGCCTCCGTCGCTTCCAAAGAAAACTATTCCATCGTGCACCGCCGGTGTGGAGTGAATGCCCCCCGGAACGGCGAACTCCCAGATCCGGTTGCCAGAGGCTTTATCGAGAGCGATCATCTTTCCGTTTATCGTGCCGAAGAAAAGCCGCCCTCCGGCTGCCGCGGCGGACGTTGTAATGGATTCGCCCGCGTCAAATTTCCACTGGGGAACCACTCCCTTGATGAGTACGGCTTGAAGTGTGCCGTCCCAACTGCCGAAGTACACCACCCCATCGGATACTGCCGCGGCTGAACCTATTGCACCGCCGCTTCCGCCGCCCCACTCCCTGTGGCCGGTTTTCGCGCTCAGGGCGTGGAAGACGCCTTCGTACGCTCCGATGAAAACAAGGCCGTCGCTGTACGCCGGAGCGGATCGGAGCCCCCTGCCCGTGTCGTAGTTCCAGAGAAGATCCCCCGTGCTGCCGCTGAGGGCATACACTTTGCCGTCGACGCTGTTAAAATAGACGCGCCCGTCGCCTGCCGCCGGGGATGACCATGATCCTCCCGGAGTGTTGGCTTCCTTCGGACTGTAGCGCCAGCGTTCGGTCCCGGAATTCACATCCAGGGCAAAAAAGGTTCCGTTCGTACCGCCGAAATAGACGGTTTTTTCGATGACTGCGGGCCGGCCTTTGATTGAAGCCCCCGTGTTGAATGACCACAGCGCCTTGCCCGAATTCTTGTCGAGGGCGTACAGTTTCCCGTTGTTGTCCCCTATAAGAAGAATGTTTCCTGCGACGATGGGGGACCCGGAGACGCTTGTTTCCGCGCCATAGACCCATTTCTGCACTCCCTGCCATGCCTGAGCCGGAGCGGAGCAAAGTAAACCGATGACCGCCGCCGCTAAAACCAACCCGTACATCGGGCGCCTTGTGACCTTCTTCATGGTATCACCTCTTCCTTCATAAATTTCCAATATTCCTAAATTTCAGAACTACACTATAGCACGAAATTTAACTCTTGTATATCTTTATAATAGTAGAATGGTTTGTATATTTAATACTTATATTCATTTTCTTTTGGTTCTGGTGTTGTTTTTGTCCTGAAATCCGACGTATTGGAGGTATTCCCGCTGGCCTTTTAATTCATTAAACAGCTCTCTGCAAGGCTTTCTTTAAAAATACGGAAAATAAAAAATTTTTAACTTCTTAATACTATGTTGTGGTATAATATGGAACGTGTCAGAGATTGAAAACGAATGGGGGCTTCACTGATGAAACGTAACACAAGAATGTTTTTGGCGGCCGTTTTCTCGTTCGCGCTGATTTCCTGCGCCGGTTCCGCGGGCAGGGCTTTTGCTGCCGCACCGAAAGGGCTGATACAGGACTCGGTGACAATCCTGCGTGAGATGTCTGCGCAGGAGGATGCGGGAACAATGGGTGACCTTCTCCATCACGCCAGGGGCGTGGCGATTTTTCCGTCCGTTCTCAAAGCGGCTTTTGTGTTCGGCGCCCAATACGGTGAAGGGCTGGTGCTCCGCCGCGACCCCGATACCGGCAAGTGGTTCGGACCTTCCTTCGCCTCGGTGACGGGTGTTTCCTACGGGCTGCAGATAGGCGCTCAGTCCATCTCTCTGGTTCTTGTGATCACCAACGACCCCGGTTTCAAAGGATTTATGGAGAACAACGTAACCCTCGGAGGCGATATCGCAGTGGCCGCAGGCCCCGTGGGACGCAGGGGAGAGCTTGGAACCGACTATAAGTTCGACGCGTCGATTTACAGCTATTCCATGACAAAGGGATTGTTCGCCGGAATATCTCTCAAGGGAGCTGCCGTCGGAGTGAGCGACCAGACGAACGAAGCCTATTGGGGAAAGCCCATTACCGCCGAAGAAGCCTTAAACAGACCGGCTTCCTCCGCTGACATGCAGCCTCTTATCGCAGAACTGAACAAGCTGATCCGGGAAGCGAAGTAGTCTTTCGCGTACAACAAGACGGAGCCCGCCTCTTAAGAGGCGGGCTCCGTCTTGTTGTACGCGGTTGCCGGGAGGGAAGAATACCGGGCGGCTGTCCGTTTGGAGGGATTCGGGCCTTTTCCCTCCCGGCGGGCTTGGAGTACAATATCCTGCAGGCTGGCAGAATGCAGCCGGTACCTTTTTCCGGTTCCGGCACTGAAGTGCCGGGTTTCCAGAGGAGGTCGGGCAATGATAGGAGAGTGGGGGGCGCTTCGCCGCCTTGAAGAGAAGGAAGGAATTGACGTTTTCGACGAGAGGAGCGTGGACAGCTTTCTCTCGGACGCCCACGTGGGAGCGGCCGTTATCTCTCCCGACCTGAAGGTGCTGTGGGCGAACTCCTTTTTCCGGGAAGTCTTCGGCGCTGCGGAAGGGCGCTTCTGTCATAGTGTTTTTTTCGGCGAGGATGGGCCCTGTGGCGAGTGCGGCGTCCGGGAGGTGACTGAGGGCGGGGCCGGGCGGTACGTGGCCAGGAAGAGGCCGCGGGTATCGGGGGAATGGTTCCAGGTGGTGTACACCCCCCTCCGTTCGCCGTCGGGGAAGGTGGTGGCCGCCCGGGCTCTCGCTCTGCCCATTACGGACCTTCTCCGCACCGAGGAGGCCCTCCGGACGACCCAGTCCAATCTTCTCGCCATGCTCAACAACTCCCTCCAGAGTTTCGTCCTTCTCGACAGGGATCTCCGCATCCTCGCCTTCAACCTTGAGGCGGAGGGTGACCTTGTGCGGCTTTTCGATGCCCGCCCCGCGGAAGGGGTTCCCTTTCTCGAGCTTGTTTCTCCGCCCGTGGCCAGGACGCTCTCCTCCATGTTCTCCTTTTCTCCCGGCGAGGGAAGGAAACGGGAGAATTTGGCGGTCTCATCCTACAGCGGCGAAATTTTTCATTACGAGGTGGAGACCATTCCCATCCTGGACGGGGAAGGAAACCGGACCGCCTGCCTTCTGTGCGCCCGGAACGTTACCGAAAAAGAGCAGAACAGGCAGCATCTCGAGGACCTTCTGGCTCTCCTGCCCCTGGTGATGTGGTCCTGGGACCTGCGCTCCTCCCGCCTGGTGCAGGTTTCCGGAGCCTGCGAGGAAATTCTCGGCTTCGCACCGGAGCGATTGCCCCGGGAGGGAATTCCCCCGGAGGCGTTCCTCTGTGATGAGGACCGGCCTGGTATAAGGGCTTTCCTCGACTCCATCCTCAGGGAAGGGAAGGCTTCGGGAGAATACAGGGTGCGCCGGGCCGACGGGACCTTCCGGTGGCTCTTCTCCCGGGCTTCTCTCGCCCGGGGGAATGACGGCGCCCCTCTCCGGGTGAACGGGGTGAGTTACGATATCACTTCCGTCAGGGATCTGGCTTCCCGCCTCTCGAAGACGGAGGCGAGATATCGTGCCGTGATCGGCACCACGTCCCAGGGCTTCCTTCTCCACGACCTCTCCGTGGTGGAGTCGGTGAACGACGCTTTTTGCGCCATGCTCGGAATGAACCCCGGAGAAATCATCGGAAAGAGCCCCGGCGACATCGTCTATCCGGAAGACTATCCCCTGTGGGAAGAGGCCCGGAAAAAGATTACCGTCACCGATCACAGAAATTACCCCATCCGGCTCATGCGAAAGGACGGGTCCCCCCTCCCGGTCCAGGTGAGCGCCACCACCCTCCGGGACGGCGCCGGAAAAGCCGTGGGAGCTTTCTCATTCTTCACCGACCTGTCGGAACGGACGGCCATGGAGGAAAAGCTTCGGGAGGCCCTGGCCGCGGCGGAAGAGGCAAACCGGGCGAAGAGCGCCTTCCTGGCCAACATGAGCCACGAGATCCGGACGCCAATGAACGCCATCCTCGGCATGACGTCCCTCGTCCTGGAAACGGATCTCTCCCCGGAGCAGAGGGAGCTCCTGGAGATGGTGGACGCCTCGGGAAAAAAGCTCATGACCCTGCTGAACGACATACTGGACCTCTCCCGCATCGAGGCCGGAAAGCTGAGCCTGGCCAGGGAGCCCTTTTCCCTCCGGAAGACGGTGGACCAGGTGGTGAAGCCCCTGTTCCTCCCGGCGGTGCAGAAGGGGCTGTTCTTCACAGCGGACGTGGATCCCTCCCTGGGCGACAGGTTTCTCGGCGATTCCCTCAGGCTGAGCCAGGTGCTCCTGAATCTCTGCAGCAACGCCCTGAAGTTCACGTCCCGGGGCGGTGTCTCCGTGGACGTGCGCCCTGAAGAACCGGGGCGGACGGGGATGGTCCTTTTTTCCGTGGCGGATACGGGTATAGGAATACGGGAAAACCAGAAGGAAAAACTCTTCCAGTTTTTCTCCCAGCTCGACCAGTCACGATCGAAGCAGTTCGAGGGGACGGGGCTCGGACTCGCCATCTCCAGGGAGCTGGTGACCGCCATGGGGGGGCGCATCTGGGCCGAAAGCAGGGAAGGACAGGGAAGCATTTTCCATTTCACCATCCCCCTCGAACCGGCTGAAAGTCCCCTGCCCGCCGGGCCGGAGAAAGGAACATCCGGCCCGGCGGTCCCCGGGAAGAAGAAAAAAACCGGCGCTCCGGCAGTCATGCCCGAAAAGGAAGGCAGAAGAATTCTCCTTGCGGAGGACAATCCCGTGAACGCCATCTTCGCAGAAAAGGTCCTGACGTCGGCAGGGCACACCGTGGTCCGGGCGTCGTCGGGGCAGGAGGCCCTTGATGTCCTGTCCGGAGACGGCCCCTTCGACCTGGTCCTCATGGATGTCCAGATGCCGGGAATGGACGGGCTGGAAGCGGTGAAGCGCATCCGGGCCATGGAACAGGATTCGGGAGCCCGTCTCCCGGTGGCCGCCCTCACCGCCTATGCCCTGGGTGAGGACAGGGAACTCTGCCTTGCGGCGGGCATGGACGACTGCATCACGAAGCCGGTGTCACGGGACGCTCTCCTCGCCGCGGTGGACAGGCTCTCTTCCGGCAGCGGGGAAAGGCAAGGCTGACGGGGCAGTTCCCGGTCATGTATACCCGGAAGGGGATGGCGTTTTTTCTCCGGATGGGGTATGGTATCGGCGCTATCAATGGGCCCGGAACGAAGGGGCCGGCGGAGGGAATGAAAGAGTGAAGATTGTCGTCGTTGGCGGAGGAGAAGTGGGCTACAGCGTGGCGGAGACCCTTTCCGAAGAAGGGCACGACGTCACCGTGGTGGAGGAGGACGAGGAACGGGCGGCCAGGGTCGACAATGAACTGGACGTGATCACCGTCAAGGGAAATGGAGCCAGGCCCCAGGTTCTCGAGGAGGCCGGAATCGTTCCCGGGTGCGATGTGGACATCCTCGTGGCCTGCACCGATCATGACGAAGTGAACATCCTCGCCTGCTGGATCGCCAAGCGCGCCGGGGTGAAGCGGGTCATCTCCCGGGCCAGGGGGCTCGAGTTCACCGACAGCCCCACCTGGGCGAAGGACCTGGGAATTGACGTGATGAATTCTCCCGAGCGGTCCGTGGCGAGGGAGATCCTGGAGCTGCTGTTCGTCAGCTCCGCCGTCCACACGGCAGAGCTTCTCGACGGCCGTTCAGGCATATATGCCTTCCGGGTGGCCCCGGATTCCGCTCTCGTGGGGGTGGCTCTGAAGGAACTCCGGACCCTCTACCCCCATTTCGTCGCCATCATCGTCTACATCGAGCGGAACGGCACCGGCTACATACCCTACGGCGACATGAGGATCGAGGCAGGAGACCTCTGCTATATCGTCACCTCCAGGGAACAGGCCTGGAAGATGGAAGAAATCTACCAGAAGAAGAAGAGCCGGCCCCTGAAGAAGGTCATCATCATCGGCGGCGGAAAGCTTGGCTTCCAGGTGGCCTGGAAGCTGGAAAACCAGTTCCGCAACCTGGACATCCGCCTCATCGACCATAACAGGGAGAAATGCGAACGCCTGGCCGGCGAACTGAAGCGGACCCTGGTGCTGTGCGGCGACGGAGCCGATGAAAACCTGCTCCGCCAGGAAGGCATCGAGGAGGCCGACGGCCTGGTGTGCGCCACGGAGAGCGACGAGACGAACCTCCTCTTCTCGGTGATCGGCAAGGCCCTCGGCGCCCGGAAAACCATCGCCGTGGTGCGCCACAAGATCTACATGAAGCTGGACAACTACATGTCCGTGGATTCCATCGTGAACCCCAACAGCGCCCTGGCATCGGTGATCCTCCGGTACGCCCGCTACCCCACCGGTTCCGGCGTGCTTTCCATCATCGAGAAAATCGACGCCGAGATGCTTGAAGTGGTCATTCCCGAGCGGAGCCCCGCGGTCGGTCGGACCATCATGAGTCTGGGCCTCCCAAAGGGAATTCTCATCGCCCTCATCGTGAGGAAGGGAGACACGTTCGTACCCGTGGGGGCCACGGTACTTCAGAAGGGAGACAAAGTCATCGTCTTTGCCACGTCGGACCTCATGTCCGAGGCGATGGAATCCCTTGGAGTGATCTGACCGTGCATTTTCCCGTCGTTTTCAGGGTTCTTTCCCTTCTCTCGGCCATAGTATCTCTCTCGATGATTCTCCCCCTGGGGTGGGTCGCATGGGACGGGAGCGCCGACGGAAAAGCCTTTCTGCTGTCCATTGCCGCCGGACTTCTGGTTTCAGGAGCCTTCTTTCTTGCAGGAAAGAAGGCCGGCAGTTACGACCTCGGCATAAAGGACAGCTTTCTCGTCGTCGCCCTCATCTGGATCCTGGCGTCCTTTATCGGAGCCCTCCCCTTTTATCTCAGCGGAACCGTTCCTACCTTTACCGACGCTTTCTTCGAATCATCCTCGGGCTTCACCACCACCGGAGCGTCGGTCCTCTCCGACATCGAGGCCGTTCCCCGGGGAATCCTTTTCTGGAGAAGCCTGACCCACTGGCTCGGAGGCATGGGTATCATCGTCCTCAGCCTGGCGATTCTCCCCTTCCTCGGGGTGGGGGGGATGGAACTGTTCAAGGCGGAAGTGCCGGGTCCCATACCGGAAAAAATCACTCCCCGGATACAGCAGACAGCCCTGTACCTCTGGGGCGTGTATGCCTTTCTCACCGCGGCGGAAACGGCGCTTCTCCTTCTGGGGGGGATGAACCTTTTCGAGGCGCTGACCCACACCTTCGGCACCGTGGCCACGGGAGGCTTTTCCCCGCTCAACAGGAGCGTGGGGCAGTATGGCTCCGCCTACTTCGAATGGGTCATCACCATTTTCATGTTTCTTTCCGGGGTAAATTTTGTCCTTCATTACCGCATGCTCCGAAGGGATTTCCGCCCCTTAGCCAGGGACGAGGAGTTCAGGCTCTACCTCTGGATCGTCCTGGGCTGCACCGCCGTCATTTCAGCGGTTCTGCTATTCGGGGGGCATTACGACTCCATAACCGAAGCCGTCCGGTACAGCGCCTTCCAGGTGGTGAGCATCATCACCACTACCGGGTTCGCTACCGCTGACTTTGAGCTCTGGCCCGTTTTCGTCCAGATTGTCCTTCTGCTCCTCATGTTTGCCGGGGCATGCGCCGGATCCACGGGAGGGGGCATGAAGATCCTCCGGCTCCTGGTCCTCGGGAGGCACACCCGGGCGGAACTGAAGCGGGTTCTCCACCCCAGCGCCGTGGTGTCGGTAAAAGTGGGAGGAAAAGCGATCGACGACAGTATCCAGTCATCGGTGACCTCCTTTCTGATACTCTACGTGACCATTTTTATCGCCGGGGTTTTTTTCATCGCATCTCTCGGCATGGACCTGCTTTCAGCCATCTCGGGAGTGGCCGCTTCACTGGGCAACGTGGGTCCGGGCCTAGGGTCCCTGGGCCCCATGGACAACTACGGCGCCGTTCCCGCAGCAGGCAAATGGGTCTTTTCTTTCCTGATGATCACCGGACGCCTGGAACTCTACACGGTAATCCTTCTCTTTCTTCCGGAGACGTGGAGAAAATAGCGTCATGATGAACAATGTCCGGGGGGGTGCCGGTAAAGCATGAACGGATTCCTGGTGGCCAAATTTCTGTCCTTCATCACAGGGATCGTCTCAGTCTTCATGATATGGCCCATCCTGTGGGCTCATTTCGACGGGAGCGGCGAGGTCAGGAGCCTTGTCTACTCCATGGTTCTCGGCCTTACCTTTTCAGGCCTTCTCTTTGCCGCGGGAAGGCACCATACCAATTACAAAAGCGTCGGGATCCGCGACGCCTTCGCCGTGGTCTCCCTTTCCTGGGTGTGCGCGTCTTTTATCGGGGCTCTCCCCTACTATATCTATGGAATGACCCCCACCTTCACCGACGCTTTTTTCGAGGCCATGTCCGGGTTTACCACCACCGGGGCCTCGATCCTGACAGACATAGAGATCCATCCGAAAAGCCTCCTCTTCTGGAGGGGACTGACCCACTGGATCGGAGGCATGGGGATCATCGTCCTCAGCCTCGCCATACTGCCCTTTATCGGCGTGGGAGGGGTCCATCTCTTCAAGGCGGAAGTTCCGGGCTTCGGTCTTGAAAAAATGACGCCGAGGCTCCACCAGATGGCCATCAGGCTGTGGGGCATCTATTTCGGCCTGACGGCGGCGCAGACGCTCCTCCTCCTTCTTGGAGGGGTGAGCCTCTTCGAAGCTCTCACCCACTCCTTCAGCACCATCGCCACCGGGGGCCTTTCTCCGCTGAACAAAAGCATCGGCCATTACAATTCACCCTACATCGAATGGGTGACCACCTTTTTCATGTTTTTTTCAGGGGTGAATTTCGTCCTCCACTACCGTTTTATTCTCAGGCAGCCCGGGGCGTACCGCGACGACGAGGAATATCGGCTCTACGCCTTCATCGTCCTTTTCAGCATTCTCTTCACCGCTGCGGTGCTTCTGCTCAGGGGATATTACGGTTCCGTCGAGGAGGCCCTCCGCTACAGCGCCTTCCAGGTGATCAGCATCATCACCTCCACGGGTTTTTGTACTGCCGATTACGAGCTCTGGCCGGTATCGGTCCATTTTCTGTTCATCCTCCTCATGTTCGCGGGAGGATGCACCGGTTCCACCGCCGGAGGCATCAAGAGCCTCCGGATTCTCGCCCTCGCCCGGCACGTAAAATCAGGTCTTGTCATGTCTCTCCACCCCAGGGGGATGTTCCGGATAAAAATCCGGGGAAAAACCGTGGGGCAGGACGCGGTAGCCTCGGTGACCGCCTTTTTTATCATCTACCTGCTGGTCTTCCTGGGAGGAGCCCTGTTCATGGGAGCCCTGGGCGTGGATTTCGTCACGGCCGTGAGCAGCGCTGCGGCATCCATCGGGAACACGGGTCCCGGGTTCGGAACGGTCGGTCCCACCGAGAATTTTTACCACATCCCGGCGGCAGGGAAATGGGTTCTCTCTCTCCTCATGCTTATGGGAAGACTTGAACTCTACACCATGGTTCTCCTGTTCTTTCCCGGGACGTGGAGAAAATAGATTTTCAGGTACCTGTATTTCCTCCCGGATGATATAATATATTCCAACAATTAAACAGGGGAGGGATTTTCCTTGAAACTCGTCGACATGAACCGGCTGGAAAAGGAAAACGTTCTTCCCGGCCTCAGGGCCAGGTTCGTCCACTCGGAGAACATGACGGTGGCTTACTGGGACATGGATGCGGGAGCGGTTTTCCCCCTTCATGACCACTCCCACGAACAGGTGGTGAACGTGGTATCCGGAAAGGTGGAGATCTCCGTCAGGGGAGAGAAGATTCTCCTCGACGAAGGATGTGTCCTGGTTCTCGCGCCGGGGGAGCCCCACGCGGTGCACGCCGTGACAGAAAGCTTTGTGATCGACGTGTTCCATCCCATCCGCCAGGACTACAAAAGAGCGTGAAAACCTCGGGAGAGCGGCTTTCTGCCTGCTCTCCCTTTTTTTACTCTTTTTCAGGACCGTCCCCTTGACATATTCAGGAATTAAGGTACCATAATGCCTGAATTAAGAAAGGGGCCCTGAAAATGAGCGGAGTGGTTGCTGTGTCGGAAGCGGTATCCCTGGCCTTTCACGGAATGGGTCTTCTCGCTTCCGGAAAGCGGATGAGCGCGAAGGAAATGGCGGAAGCCGTGAACGTCTCCGAGGCCCACCTGGCCAAGGTCTTCCAGAAACTGGTGAAGGAAGGGCTGGTGACCTCCGTCCGGGGGCCGGGAGGCGGATTTCAGCTTGCCCGTGATCCCGGAGAGACCTCCCTTTTCCACATCTACACCGCCATCGAAGGCGTTCCTAAACACGACTACTGCCTGCTCCACAGCGAGAGATGCCCCTTCGGCGGCTGCATTTTCGGTTCACTGCTCGGGAAAATGACGGACGAATTCGTGGAGTACCTGAAAAATACCACCCTGAAGGATCTACAGAGAGGAGAAACCCGATGACCAAGGTAATGCGGAGAATCATAACTATCGACGAGGACAAGTGCGACGGCTGCGGCATCTGCGCCGAAGCCTGCCACGAGGGAGCCATCCGGATCATTGGCGGCAAGGCGAAGCTGGTCAGCGAAACCTACTGCGACGGTCTCGGCGACTGCATCGGCGAATGCCCCGTGGGCGCCATCACCTTCGAGGAGAGAGAGGCCGACCCCTACGACGAGGAAGCGGTGAAGAAGCACATGGCGGCGAAGGCCGCGGCCGGGCCGCTCCCCTGCGGCTGCCCCGGGTCCATGGCCCGGGATCTCCGGAAAAAGGAACCGGAGCCCTGCGCGGCTTCCCAGGCGTCCCCCGCTCCCGCAGCCCTGAAATCCGCCCTTGCCAACTGGCCCGTCCAGATCCGGCTGGTGCCGGAGACGGCTCCCTATCTCAGGAAGGCGGACCTCGTGATCGCCGCGGACTGCACCCCTTTCGCCTTCGCCGATTTCCACCGGACTTTTCTCGCCGGAGAGAACACGGTCTGCCTCATAGGCTGCCCCAAGCTCGACGACGCCCAGGCCTACGTGGAGAAGCTCACCAGGCTGATCTCCTACAATGAAATCAGTTCCGTCACCGTGGTCCGCATGGAAGTCCCGTGCTGCGGCGGCATGACCAGGATTCTCGAGGCGGCCTGCGGGGCGGCCGAACATAACGTCTCGCTGAAAATCGTCACCATCGGAGTGGGCGGAGAAATTACGGACAGGGAGACCATCAGGTTCTCCGTGAAGAAGTAAACAATACCAAGGAGGAGATGCGAGCCATGTTTTGTTACCAGTGTGAACAGACGGCAAAGGGAACCGGATGCACCGCGTTCGGAGTCTGCGGCAAGAGCCCCGAGGTGGCGGACCTTCAGGATCTTCTGATTTATCTCGCCAAGGGAGTTTCCATGTACGCCCACCGGGCAAGGCAGCTCGGCGCTGTGGACAGGAACGTGGACGTCTTCGTCGTGGAAGCCCTCTTCACCACCATCACCAACGTGAACTTCGACGAAGCCCGCATGGAAGCCATGATCCGGAAGGCAGGAGAAGTCCGCGAGGCGGCGAAGAAACTCTACGAGGATGCCTGCAGGAAAGCCGGGAAGACCCCCGAGACCCTCGGCGGCCCGGCGGTCTTCCCCGTGCCCTCCTCCAGGAGCGAGATGATTAACGCCGGGGAGAAGGTCAACCCCGAGGCGGGCAGCGAGGTGCACGGAGAAGTGGTCCAGGGGCTGCGGGACCTTGTTCTGCTCGGCCTCAAGGGCAGCGCTGCCTACATGGACCATGCCAAGGTCCTCGGCTACGAAAAGGACGAGCTCTACGGATTCATCCACGAGAAGATGGACTTTCTCGCCGGCGAGTCCTTCACCGTTGACGGCCTCGTGGGCCAGGCCATGGATGCGGGCAAGTGGAACATCTCCGTCATGGAGCTCCTCGATGCGGCCAACACCGGCGTGTACGGCCATCCGGAACCCACGAAGGCCCGGGTCACCGGCGTGAAGGGCAAGGCCATCCTCGTCTCCGGCCATGACCTCAAGGACCTCGATCTCCTCCTCCAGCAGACGGAAGGAAAGGGCATCAACATCTACACCCACGGTGAAATGCTTCCCTGCCTCGCCTATCCCGGGCTGAAGAAGTACAAACACCTCGTGGGGAACTACGGCAGCGCATGGCAGAACCAGCGGGAGGAGTTCGAAAAGTTCCCCGGCGCCATCCTCATGACCACCAACTGCATCCAGAAGCCCAAGGATTCCTACCTTGCCCGCATCTTCACCACCGGGCTCGTGGCCTGGCCGGGCGCCACCCACATCGGTGACGGCAAGGACTTCTCCCCCGTGATCGAGGCCGCCCTCGCCGCCCCCGGCTTCGACGAGGATGAGGAACCCCACTTCATCAACGTGGGTTTTGCCCGGAACACCGTCATGTCCGTGGCCGGCAAGGTCATCGACCTCGTGAAGGCCGGAAAGCTCCGCCACTTCTTCCTCATCGGCGGCTGCGACGGCGCCAAGCCGGGACGGAGCTACTACACCGACTTCGCCACTTCCGTGCCGGACGACTGCGTGATCCTCACCCTGGCCTGCGGCAAGTACCGGTTCAACAAACTCGAGTTCGGCGACATCGACGGCATTCCCAGGCTCCTTGACGCCGGCCAGTGCAACGACGCCTACTCTGCGGTGCGCATCGCCCTCGCCCTCGCCGACGCCTTCAAGACGGACATCAACGGACTGCCCCTGTCCCTGATCCTGTCCTGGTACGAGCAGAAGGCCGTCTGCATCCTCCTCTCCCTCCTGTACCTGGGAGTGAAAAACATGAGGATCGGACCCACCCTTCCCGCCTTCGTGAAGGAACCCGTCTTCAAGGTCCTCCAGGAGAAGTTCAACCTCCAGCCCGTCACCACGGTGGAGCAGGACCTGAAGGCAATCCTCGGCTAAACGGCCCCGAAGAAACAAACAAGCAGGGAAAAGGCTTTGCGCCTTTTTCCTGCTTTTATTATTTTCCCCGGAAAATTTCGGTCCGCCTCAGGGAAAATGAGCAGGATTTTACAGCCTCACCTTTTCCGTAATTGCCGAAGACTTGCCGAAAGGTTATAATAATTTTCCTGTTTGTTTGGTTTCACCACTCTGAAGGGGTCTCCCCAAAGGTCCCGGAGAGCGAAAGAATGGAATCGATTTCCCTTACAGCATTCAAAGGAGGACTGAGAATGAATTTCTTCAGTAACACGAGCACCAGGGGAAAAATCCTGGCGCTGGTCGCGGTGATGGCGTTTCTCCTCGTATCGGTGGGGTACATTGGATACCGTTTCACCACAAAGGGGGCTGAAGATACGAGATTTATGTACTACGACCGCCTCCTGCCGGTGGACTGGCTGAACAACACCGCCACCAACGCCACGGGCATCAAGGCTAACGTCTTCGCCCTCATGACTGCGGCGGACGAGACCGTCAGGAAAAACCTCAACGACGAAATATCCGAGTTCGTCCGCCGGAACGACCGCAATCTGGAACAGATCGGCCGCCTGGAACTGGAAACGGCTGACCGGGAGAACCTCTCAAGGATTCTGGCGGCCCTGGAGGTCTGGCGCAGGGAATGGGGGCATACCCGCACCCTTATCGGGGAGAACAAAAGGGAAGAGGCTCTGGACTATTTCCTGAAAAACGGCCTTGCCGCAATTTCGGCCTTCCAGGGGGAGATTCAGAAACTGCTTGACCGCTACCATTCCCTCGGGGAGAAAGCCTACCGGGAAACTGCGGACGATGCTGCTGCGGCCATCAGCCTCATCCTCGGGATCTCGGCAGGGGCCGTGATTTTTGCCGTGCTCCTGGGGCTGTTCATCGCCTCCCGCATCGCGGGGCCCCTCAACCGTCTCCGGGCGGGGGTCGAGAAGTTCGCCGGCGGAGATCTCACCGTGCATTTCGAGGCAAGGACGAAGGACGAAATCGGCCGCATGGGGGCGTCTCTCGAGGAGATGGCAGAAACGCTTCGGGACTCTATGAAATCCATCGCCGCAGCGGCAGACCGCCTCGGGAACAACGCCGAGGACTTTTCGGCCATCGCCGAGGAGTCCAACGCCGGGGTGGAGGAATCCAGGGCAGGGGTTGACGACGTCTCCTCCCAGATGGACAGCCTTGCTGCCGCCAGTGAAGAGATCAATGCCTCCGTGGAGGAAGTGGCGAGCGGCGCCCAGTCCTCCGCCCAGAAGAGCACCGAGATGGCCACGGAAGTGGAACACGCCCGCATGGCGGGGGAAGAGGGAATGAAGGCCGTCAACCAGGTGGTGTCCAGCGTGGCCGGAGTGGCGTCTGAATCGGAGCAGGCGGCGAAGGAAGTGAAGAGCCTCGGCGACCGTGCCCGGGAGATCCAGAGCTTCGTCTCCCGGATCGGCGGCATCGCCGACCAGACCAACCTGCTGGCCCTGAACGCGGCCATCGAGGCGGCCCGGGCCGGAGAGGCCGGACGGGGATTCGCCGTGGTGGCGGAGGAAGTGCGGAAGCTCGCCGAGGAGAGCAACGAGGCGGCGAAGAAGATCGCGGAGCTTGCGGGAGTCATCACCAAGGATCTGGACAGAGTGGTTGCAACGTCTGAAAAGAGCGCGAAGAACTCTCATACCTCGGCGGGACTCGCCGAGGGGACCCGGGAGACCATAGGGAAGATGATGGAGGCGCTGTCGCTCATTTCATCGGCGACCCAGGATCTTGCGGCGGTTTCCCAGGAACAGGCGGCGTCGAGCGAGGAGATCGCCGGGGCGGTTCAGAACATAGTGTCCAGAGTGAGCGCCGCGGCTGCGTCTTCGGACATTGTCCGGGACCAGATGGGTGAAGTGGCCGCATCGGCGGAGCGGGTGGCTCAGGGTTCCGAGGATCTTGCGAAACTGTCGGTGGAACTGCGGAAGCTGGTAGAGCGTTTCCGGTTCGACCACGGAACGGAGAGCCGGGGGCTGGTCCCCGCTGCACACAAGCCTGTCCGCGGGAAAAAATAACCGTCCCCCTGCGTGAGAATTAAGAGACTGAGGCGGAGATTCTTTCCGCCTCAGTTTCTTTTTGCAGGGAACCGGCGGTCCTCTTCTCCTGATCCCGACAATGAAGTGTTCATCGGGATTCAGGGAATCAGGAAGCCGGAAATCGACACCGAAGAGGCGTGGGAGCCGGCGGTCCTGTCTCCGGTTCACCTTTTTTCTGTTCCTTTATCAAACTCACCGGCATATTTCCATGAAGAAAAAACTTTTTGAGAGCTTTTCCATTTTTAGGAGTTGCCGGAGAGAAGACTGCAGGTGTAAAATGAATCCGAATTTTCAAGTGTTCCGTGTTTTTATTCCCTGAAATACCACCTCATAAACCCCGAGAATCACGGAGCTTCACAGGATATGCAAGAATGCACCGCATCCAAAGGAGGACGAAAGAGATGAGCAGTTTCGGAAACATGAACACCAGGAGCAAAATCCTGGCGCTGGTGGCGGTGATGGCGGTGCTTCTCGGTTCGGTAGGGTACATAGGGTACGTTTCCGAGAAAGAGGCGGTGGAGGATATGGGGGTACTCTACGCTGACTCCCTCGTCCCCATCGCCCTGGTCTACGACAGCCTCGTCCACGGCAGGGCCATCCAGGCGAACCTCTACGCCCTCATGCTCACCACCGACGAAAAGGAGAACCAGGCACTGCTCGCCGACAATCAGAGGCGCAGGGACACGGTGGACAGCAATATCGCCGCCTACGAAAAAACCAACCTCACGGATTTTGAAAAAGAACACCTTCCGAAGGCGAAGGAGTTTCTGATGCAATACCGCCCTCTTCTCGCAAAAGCCACGGAACTGGCAGTAGCGAACAAAAACGCTGAAGCCTACGAACTCTTCAAAACCCAGGCCCTTCCGGTCTTCGCCAAGTACCAGGCGGAGATGCGGGCCCTGGGGGAGTTCAACAGAAAGAACGCGGAGGAGGTCTTCAGGGAGAATCAGCGGCAAGCCCAGCTGGCCCTTCGCCTCATCCTCTGGATCTCCATCGGCGCTGTTATCCTTGCCGTACTTTTAGGCCTCTTCATAGCCTCCCGGATCGCGGGGCCCCTCAACCGTCTCCGGGCAGGGGTAGAGCAGTTCGCCGGCGGCAACCTCACGGTTGCCTTCGAGGCGAAAACAAAGGACGAAATCGGCCGTATGGGCGCAGCCCTTGAGGAAATGGGGGAAAAGCTCCGGGACTCCATGAAGGCCATCGCCGCGGCCGCCGAGCGCCTGGGAAGCAACTCCGAGGAGTTCTCCGCCCTCGCGGAGGAATCCAACGCCGGGGTGGAGGAATCCAGGGCCGGTGTGGACGACGTCACTTCCCAGATGGAAAGCCTGGCCGCAGCAAGCCAGGAAATCAACGCCTCCGTGGAGGAAGTGGCCAGCGGCGCCCAGTCCTCCGCCCAGAAGAGCACCGAGATGGCCACAGAAGTGGAGCACGCCCGCATGGCGGGGGAAGAGGGCATGAAGGCCGTCAACCAGGTGGTGTCGAGCGTGGCCGGAGTGGCCTCCGAATCGGAGCAGGCGGCGAAGGAAGTGAAGAGCCTCGGCGACCGTGCCCGGGAGATCCAGAGCTTCGTGTCCCAGATCGGCGGCATCGCCGACCAGACCAACCTTCTGGCCCTGAACGCCGCCATCGAAGCGGCCCGGGCCGGAGAGGCCGGACGGGGGTTCGCCGTGGTGGCGGAAGAAGTGCGGAAGCTCGCCGAGGAGAGCAACGAGGCGGCGAAGAAGATCGCGGAGCTTGCGGGGATGATTACAAAGGATCTGGACCAGGTGGTCTCCGCGGCGGAAAAGAGCGCGAAGAACTCCCACGCCTCGGCGGGGCTTGCCGAGGGAACCCGGAAGACCATAGGGAAGATGATGGAGGCGCTGTCGAAGATATCGTCAGCCACCCAGGACCTTGCGGCTGTCTCGGAGGAACAGGCGGCGTCGAGCGAGGAGATCGCCGGGGCTGTGCAGAACATCGCGTCCCGTGTCAGCGCCGCCGCGGCTTCGTCTGACATGGTCCGGGGACAGATGGCGGAGGTTGCGACGTCGGCGGAACGGGTGGCCCAGGGGTCCGAAGAACTGGCAAACCTTTCCATGGAGCTGCGCAAGCTGGTGGGGTACTTCCGGTTCGAGCACGAAGGGGAAAAACGGGGGCTGGTCCCCGCTGCACACAAGCCTGTCCGCGGGAAAAAATAACCGTCCCCCTGCGTGAGAAGTGAAAAAGGCTGAGGCGGAGATTCTTTCCGCCTCAGCCTCTTTTTGCAGGGAACCGGCGGTCCTCTTCTCCCGATGTCTCAGGAGAGAAGAAGCAGTAGGTGTTTCTCCCCCGGGACTTGGCCATGTACATTGCCAGGTCGGCGTTCTTCAGAAGGGATTTCGGGTCACGGCCGTCCCCGGGGAAGAGGCTGATGCCTATGGAGGGACTGATTCCCAGATCATTGCCGTCAATGTTGAATGTTTCGGACAGGGCAAGGATGATCTTTTCCGCCAGGCGGGAGGCGAAAGGAGCCGCGGGAAGGCCGGGAAGGACTATGATGAACTCGTCTCCTCCTATCCTTGCCACGGGGTCGGATTTCCTCACCTGCGCCCTCAGGCGGCCCGCGACCAGAACGAGGAGCCTGTCCCCCGTCTCATGCCCCAGCGTGTCATTGATGGTCTTGAAAAAGTCCAGGTCGATATAGAGAACGGCCAGCTCCTGTTTCTGAATCCCGGCCTCGGAGAGGAGCCTGTCCAGCCGTATGTCGAGAGAGCGCCTGTTGAGCAGGCCCGTCAGGGGATCTTTGTTCGCCATGGACCGGAGTTCCCGCTCCAGGGCCTTCCGGCGTTCGATGTCTTTCGCGAGAAGAGCGTTGCTCTCCTCCAGCTGCTCCGTCCTCATCCTGACCACGGACTCGAGGTTTTCGTTCTGCTTCAGCAGTTCGGCCCTCGCCTCGAAGATTCGGCTGAGCAGCTGCTCAAGGGCTCCGTATACCCGGCCGATGTCGTCGGGGCCTTTTTTTGCCCTCAGCGAGGCAATCTGCGCCATCGACAGGCTGCCTATGGAATCCGCCGTCCTGACCAGTTCGGCGAGAGGCTCCTCCACAATTCGGCGGAACAGGCGATTCTGGATGATCAGGACGCCGGCAAGCATCAATATTCCTGCCGCGGCAAGCCTGAAGACGGAGCGAAGGGTGTTGCGGAGGATGGCCCCGCGGTTGACGGACACCGCTGCAAAACCGAAGAGGGTATTATCAGTCCCCGTGATGGCATGCAGGACAACTTGCTCCATTGTGCCCTTCCCTTCCTGCAGGGTGCGGGTAACCTCGCCGCATGGAAGTTCCGGCGGAACGCCGTACCCGGCCTCACTTCCGTAGAGCAGGCGGCACTGCGTGTCATAAACAGCCGCACTCAGCAGCAGGGGGTTGTTCGCCGTGGTGCCTTCGCAGACTTCGTCAAAGGCCAGAAAATCAGTTAGGCTGAGTCCCATCCGCAGAAGCTGCCCGGCCTTGCCGGCCAGTTCCGCCGCGGCGAGCCTTGCGTGGGATGCCCCATGTTCCTGGTGGAGCCGGTAATGTATCGCTCCGCCCCCGGCGATGATGAACAGGGCCACCATGGCCGAGAACATCAGGGAGAGAAGGTTGAGTCTCCTGTGAATTCGCAGGGTACTGAGCAAACTCCAGCCGCCTTTCAGAAAGTCGCGGCGCGTCAGGCTGATCATTGATCCCAGGAAAAACCGGACAGCACCGTCGAGCCGAGCAGCAGGCCGGAACGGATCCTGATGCCGAGTTTTTTTGCCCTGGCAAGGGAGATCATCGGCCGTCCCTTTGACGATGCTTCCGGGGGAATGTCCGAAGGGGGGATTTTTTCGAGAAGAATCCTCCTGGCCATTCGTCCGGCAGCAAGTCCCTGCTCCGTTCCGCTCACGGTGAGGGCGCAGAGGGTACCCCGCTCCACCCTGGTATCCCAGAAGGAGAAATCCGGCAGGCTGCTGTTTTCCGTCACCCAGCGCAGCACCGTTTCGTAGTCGGTGAAGCCTCCCCCGTCCGCGGCAAAGCGAAAAATACCAAGGAGTCCTACGGCGTCAACGGTTTGTTCGAGGCGGCTCATGACAGTCTTGAATTCCTCGAAGCTTTCGGGCTGAATCCATTCGACCGATTCCAGTCCGAGATCCTCACAGGCGGCGACGGATTCCCCGATGCGCTGCCGGACACCTTTCCAGGTCGGATCATCGTCGGTGACCACTGCGATCCGGCGTATTTCTCCGGGCCAGATTTCCCGGAGGAGCCGAAGGGTACCGGCGAAGTGTTCCCTTTCGAAGACGCCGGTGACATTGGGCGCACCGGAAAGGCCCAAATCTCCGGGAGTCTTGTTCACTCCCGAGAAGACGAAGGGGATGGGGCCATTGACGAAATGGACCGTGACCTCGGCCTGTGCGGCATCATCAGTGACGAAGACAAGGTGAGGTCCCCAGCCTTCGATAAGCTCACGGGCTCTCTGCGCAGCCGCTCCCACGGACTCGTCGGTCTGGTTTTTCACATCCATGTCCACGGTTCTGAATTCGGCGTCCACCCCGCCAAGACCGGCTTTGAAGCCGTCAGTCTGTTCCCGGACCCAGATCCAGTCCGAGCTGTAGCTGTTCACGATGAGGATGCGGAAAGGGGCGGCTGCCGAAAAAGCAGGCAGAGCCATCGCCAGGAGAAGGCCTGCCGTGAAGGATGTTATTGAAAATGAAAACAACCGTTTTAATGCCGGGCTGCTCAAAGAAGACACCAGAAGAAACGGGAATATACATAATGTAAAATTTCTGACCGCATATCAAAAACTCCCGAAAACAAAGCTGAATTTATATAGCGAATATTTAAATTACTCCTGACAAATTGCTCCCGAAAAAGATAGCACTTTTTTCCGCAAAAATAAAGAGGGAGCTGATGCTCCCTCTGTAAAAGGGTGCCGGCTGCTTTCCCGGTCCGGAACGCTCGCCGGGCACGGGTGCTCGGACCTGCAAAAGATCCCCTCCCCTGAGGATAAAGGGAAAAAAGCCGGAGTTGGCAAATCACTCCAGCTCCGGTTTTTTATTCTGTCCGTGAAACCGGATCTGCCGCTTTGAGCGGGTCGGGAATGATTTACAGCTTTGCGATCTCCTCGTCCGCGATCTCCTTGTAGGTCTTCAGGCCCGTCACCCTGGCGGCAAGCTCGGTGAGGGGGACGATATCGTTTCTCCCGATATGCTTCAGGGTAAATTTCCTGTTCAGGCCCATCATCTGGCGCAGCCCCGCGGAAATTCTGCGGAGATAGGAGTACACGCCGATCGCCCCCGTGGATATGTCCTTCACATCGTTCCCGTAGAACTCCTTCAGCTCCCGGACGCCCTCGAAAATTTCATCCCGGGTGGAGCCGAAGGCCTGGAGATTCTTGGGGACGTTCCCTTCTTCTATCATTTTGCCGATCTGGCTGCCCGTCATGGCGGCAGCCATGGCAGCCCTGCCCACGCCCACGAGGCCGATATAGGGCGCACCGAGGGCCAGCCCCTTGTATATCTGGTCTTCCAGGGCGAAACCTCCCGCTATGACGACCTGGGGCAGAGGGTAGTTTTTCTCGTCCATTTTCTTCAGCATGTCAAAGAGCAGGCTCTCCATATAAACGGTAGGAATTCCCCATTCATTCATCATCTTGGCGGGGCTGCTGCCCGAGCCGCCCCCGCCGCCGTCGAAGGTGACCATGTCGACGCCGGCTTGTGACGCGGCCTTGAGGATTCGGAGGAGATCCCGGGGATCGAAGGGACCGACTTTGAAGCAAACCCTCTCCGCTCCCAGCTTTCTGAGTTCCGCAACCCTCTGCACCAAAAAGTCTTCGTCCCAGAAAGGAAGCTGCCCCAGCCGCTCAAAGACCTGACCGATGCCCTTTCGATGGTTTTCCGCCACTTGGGGGTCAGAGGGGTCGGGATAGACCAAATATCCTCTTTTCCTGAACTTCAGGGCCTCCCCGAAATCCGTAATGCGGTTCATTCCCTGGATGCCCTTCGAGCCCTGGCCGAATTTCAGCTCCACGGATTTTACGCCCAGCCTGGTGATTCCGTAGTCGAGGGCTTTATGCCTCTCGTCGTCGTAATTGGCCTGGAGGATGATGTCGCCGTATCCCCGGTGGAGTCTGCGGAAAGCCGACAGCATTGCCTCCATTAAAGGAGAGGACTGGACGAGCCCGTTTTCAAGGACGAGATCCCCGTCCTTCGCTATAACGTCTTCACCTATCACCACGGCGACGCCGGCCAGGGCTGCTCCCGCGTAGTAGTCCTGCCAGTTGAGTTTTGCCATGGCGGGAAAGACGATGGGGGCGGTCAGGTTCACTTTGTTTTTCAGCCCGAAGGCGGCATCGAGCTTTACCTTTGCCCAGGCCGCGCTTTCGGCGTTTTCATCCGTTCCGAAGGCGCCGAAGACCCGGCCGTTGATGTTGAAGTGGGAAAAATCCAGGGGGTAGTTCTTTTCCGAGGCGAACTGGTTGATATTCGTCCTGTAGGGGTAGATGGCCTCGGTTCCCCTCACTGCGGACAATCCGATCTCGCAGGGCCCGATGCAGTCTGCGGCGCAGACAGTGCACATTCCGGAGAAAGGGGAGACGTTATCGGGCGTACGCATTCTGGTGTTCGTCATGGAACTTCCTGCGGGGGGGCTGTATGTCACTATGAAAACCTCCTTCAATATTTTTTTTGCCTGGGTACACCGTGGAGTGAAAAAATCCGGTTCGGAGACAGCCGTCACACTTTTTTCCAATCACCTTCTCACCTTTTTTCCGAAAGGGACGATGTTATTTTTCTGACTTTTCCCCAGTATATACCCGGCAGGATATTTTTCAATTCCGGCGTGCATGCCTCAAGACTCCCGCAAAATGATTCTCACTGACGCCGGGTGTCTTTTTCGCCTGAAAAAGAAGGCCGGTAAGGGAAAAGGTAGCGCAGAACAGTCCGTGAATATCGCCCGAAAAATCGAAAAGAGCGGTTGTGGAAGAGGAAGGTACGCTGTCGGACTCCTTTTCCATTTCTCCTTTTATTGTTATAATTCCCATGCCAAAAAATGTATATTCCGGAGGTGAGATCATGGCGCGGTTCTTTACATGACGGGCCTCCCGGTGCACGGGATGCATTTTGGAATACACCGAAGGAGGGGAACCCTATGACCGATTTGAACAACGCCGGGTCCGCCGGCCGTTTTTTTGCCTTCAGGCTCTTTCCGGGGGAGGATCTGCTTGAGGGGATCCGGAAGGCTGTCAGGTCCGAAGGCGTACGGGCAGGTTTCGTGGCGGCCGCCGTGGGCAGCCTGTCCAGGGCCTGCCTCCGGTATGCCGGGAAACCGGACGGAACGATCCTTGAAGGGTGTTTCGAAACGGTCTCCCTCTCGGGAACGGCGGAAGAGGGAGGGGAGCACCTCCACGCTTCCCTCTCCGACCCTGAAGGCAATGTCGTCGGCGGGCATGTTCTCGAGGGGTGCGTCGTGCGCACCACCATGGAGATCATCCTCGGGGAGCTCCCGGAGCTGCGGTTCTCGAGGGAGTACTGCCCGTCGTCAACCTATATGGAGCTGGCGGTTCACCGCCGCACTAACGAAAAAGGAGAATGAAGGATGAAAAACAGAACCCTGGTACTTATCGCCTTGTGCATCGCGCTGAACATCGGCCTCGGGCAGGCGGCCTCAACCCTGAAGCTGCCCATCTTCCTCGATTCCATCGGCACCGTCCTGGCGGCCCTCCTCATGGGCCCGTGGATCGGAATGGCCACGGGGCTCGTCACCAACCTGCTGTGGGGCGTCATTTCCGGGCCCGTGGCGGCGGCCTTCGCTCCCGTGGCCATGGTCATCGGTCTCGTGGCAGGACTGGCGGCCCGGAAGGGGCTGTTCCGCAGCCTCGCGGGCGCCGTGATTGCCGGAGTGGTGATCACCCTTTTCGTGACTCTCGTCGCCACGCCCATACGGACCTACCTGTTCGGCGGCGTGACCGGGTCGGGGGCGGATTTCTTCGTGGCCTACCTGACCGCCGTGGGGCAGAGGCTTCTCCAGTCCGTCGCCCTGACGGTGATCTGGACCAACCTTGTGGACAAGATCGTGGCCTGCCTTGTGGCCCAGGCCGTGGTGCGCCAGCTTCCCGGGCGGATCCGGAGCCTCTTCCCCGGTGCCGAAAACGTGGCCTGAGCGGACGTGAGGAAAATAGGCCCCTTCAGGTCCTTTCTCCTCTGGGCAGTGTGGGTCGGGGGCTCCATGGGGCTCCCGGCCTTTCCCTTTGCCGCCGTCATGGCGGGACTCTCCGCGGGAGCGGTCCTCCTCTGGCCGAGGGCGAGACGCCGTGCCAAGGCCGTCGCCCTCTTCATGCTCCCCCTGGCCTTCGGTTTCTGGCTGATCCACGGCGGCGCCCTCCAGCTTTTTCCGGGGGTGGCCGCCCAGCCGTCCCGGGCCGTGTGGGCTTTGGGACTGTGGCTCCGCATTCTCTCCGTGATCTCCGCGAGCCAGCTCTGGCTTGAATACGTTCCTCCTCCGGTGCTGATCCGTTCTCTCTTCGCGGGCAGGCTTCCTGCCTCCTGGGCCTTTCTCCTGGCCAGCCCCCTGCTGCTGGCCGGGCAGATACGGGCCCGGGCCGCCCAGGTGCGGGAGGCCCAGCTTTCCCGGGGGGTCCCGGTCCACGGCACCTTCTTTGAACGGGCGTCTTCCCTGACGGCGCTGGTCTTTCCCCTGGTGCTCGGCCTGCTGAACGAACTGCCCGCCAGGAGCGCCGCTCTCGACATGAAGGGCTTCGGACTCTTTCCCCGCAGGTCGTCCCTCGCCGGGGAGGAGAAGACGGGGCCCAGGCCTGCCAGCGAACCGGCTCCTCCGAAATACCACGGGGCAATGGCCGCAGTGAGGGAGGCCGCTTTTCTTGCCCCGGGAGAAACAAAACCCGTCCTGGAGATTCCGGAGTTTTCCGTTTCGCCTGGAGACACCGCATTCCTTGAAGGGGGCAACGGGAGCGGAAAATCCACCCTAGCCTCCATGCTCTCCGGGGCCGTGCCGGAGCACAGGGGCGGCTCCATCGCCGGAGAGGTCCGGGTGCTCGGGGAAGACGTGACATCGAGGAGCTGCCTCGCCTGGTCGCCGGACGTGCAGGCCGTGCAGCAGAACCCCGTCCTGTCTCTCTCCGGATGCACCTTCACGGTCCGGGAGGAGGTGGCTTTCGGTCCGGAGAACCTTGCCCTCCCCCCGGCGGAAATCCGTTCCCGGGTGGAACGGGCCCTTGATCTCGCGGGCATCGCCCACCTCGGGGACCGGAATCCGGCGTGCCTTTCGGGCGGGGAAGCCCAGAAACTGGCCCTCGCCTCCGCCCTGGCCATGAACCCCCGGCTGCTGGTGCTCGACGAGGCTTTTTCCCGGATTCATCCCGCCGACCGGCACTCCCTCGCCTCCGTTCTCCGCCGGCAGGCCATGGAAACGGGCTCGGCCCTGGTAGTCCTCGAAAAGCCGGGGAACGCCTCTTCATCGTGGTCCGCCCCGGCAGGGCATTTCCGGGACGGCCGCCTTCTCCCCGGCTCCTCGCCTGTTCCGGTCAAGCGTCAGTCATCAGGTCCTTCTCTTTCTTCCGGAATAAATGATGACCAACCGGTGCTGGAAATTGAAAATCTCTCCTTCCGGTGGAAGGGTGAATCCTCTCCCCTCCTCCGGTCGGTGAACGCCGTCCTCCGCCCGGGAGAGCGGGCCGCCCTCACGGGACCGAACGGCGCCGGAAAATCCACCCTTATGCGCCTGTGCGCGGGGCTCATCGAACCCGAAAGGGGGGCGGTGCTGCTGGGAGGCGTGCCCGTGGGCTCCATGGCTCCCGGAGAACGGGCCGCCCGGATAGGCTTTCTCTTCCAGGACGCCGAACGGCAGATCTTCCACTCCACCGTTGCCGGGGAGGTCCTCTTTTCCCTCAGGAACTCGCCTCTCTCGCAGGACGAGCGCATGGAGCGCATGCGGCAGGCCCTGGAGGTCACGGGGCTTTCCGGGAAGGAGGAGAAGCATCCCCTCGACCTGAACGCCGCCGAGCGGAGGATGGTGGCGGTGGCTTCCCTTTCCGTCCGGGAGGGAGATCTCCTGCTGCTGGATGAGCCCACCAGGGATTTCGACCCCGAATGGCAGGGCCGGTTCGAGGAGTGGATGCTTTCCCGTCCGGAGGCCATCGTGGCGGTCAGCCACGATCCAGAGTTCTCCGGACGGCTTTTTCCTGCCGTCTGGAGCCTGGACAGCGGCCGCCTCACAACCTGATTTCTCCGTCCCGCTTTTTTCCTGCATAGATTACTGATTTTGTAGGAATTGGATTTCCGGGAGTGGAAAAAATACCCATCATGGTATATTATTTTGCCGTGGAAGTTTAGAAGATCGAACATTTCTTTTCGAGGAGGCAAAACCATGGCACAATTTGTTTTTTCCGTTCCCGACATGTCCTGCGGCCACTGCAAAATGAGAATCACCAAGGCTCTCGAGGAAGCGGGGTTTTCCGGTTTCGACGTGGCGCTGGAGACGAAGACCGTTACCGTCGAGGCCGCCGACAGCGAGGCTGTTCGGGCCGCCATCGACGAAGCGGGCTATGACGCCGTTCTGAAGCAGTAGACGGGCCTGTTCGAAGGTCATCAGACCCCTTTTCTTCGCGGAAAGGGGCTTTTCATTTTTCGGAGGTTGCCATGAACGAAACGAAAGATCAGCAGTTCAAGACGAGCCTCACCGTCACGGGGATGACCTGCGCCACCTGCTCCCGCATGGTGGAGCGGTCCCTGAAGAAGGTGGACGGCGTGGTGTTCGCGGCGGTGAACCTGGCCACAGAGACGGCCTTCGTGGTCTCCGAACGGGACATTCCCCGGGAAATACTCGAGACCGCCGTGAAGAACGCCGGATATTCCGTGTCGGACGAGCGCCCCGAGGACCTGGAGAAGACCCGGTACAGGAGGATAAAAAAGAACGTGGCCGTGTCGTGGCTGGTGACGGCACCTCTCATGGCCCTCATGGTGCTCCACATGCTGGGCCGCCATGTTCCCTTCTACCACCCCCTGGAGTTCCTGGGCGGCGCGCTGGTTATTTTCTGGGCGGGAAGGGATTCCCTGAAGGGGGCGTGGATCGCCCTCACCCATTTCCACGCCAACATGGACGTTCTCGTGGTGGCGGGCTCCACTGCGGCGTGGGCCACGAGCGGACTCGCCTATTTCGGCCTTCCCGTGGCCTCCTTCGGGGCGGTGGGAGCCATGATCATGGCCCTTCATCTCACGGGGCGGTACATCGAGTCCCATCTCCGGGACAAGGCCTCCAAGGAGATACGCTCCCTCCTGTCAATCCAGGCCCGGGAGGCCCGGGTGCTTGAGGCCGACGGCCGGGAAATCATGATCCCCATCGAGGCCGTGAAGGAGGAGATGGTGCTCCTGGTGAAGCCGGGGGAACGCATTCCCGCCGACGGTGCTGTAACTGAGGGGGCCACGTCGGTGGACGAGTCCATGATCACGGGGGAATCCCTTCCCGTGGCCAAGGGAAGCGGGGACGACGTCACCGGCGGGTCGCTGAACCTCACCGGCCCCTTCCGCATGAGGACCACCCGGGTGGGAGAGGACAGCTTCCTGGCGAAGATGGTCTCCCTCATCCAGGAAGCCCAGGGGGCCAAGGTACCCATCCAGGCCTTCGCCGACCGGGTGACCAACTACTTCGTTCCCGGCGTGGCGGTTCTCTCCCTGGTGAGCGCCTTCTTCTGGTACCGGGGTGCGGAACGGTTCGGCTCCTTCCTCGACGGTGCCGGGCAGTGGATCCCCTGGGTGACATCCGTGCGGGACCCCCTCTCCCTTGCGGTCTTCGCCTTCATCACCACCATCGTCATCGCATGCCCCTGCGCCCTGGGGCTTGCCACGCCCATGGCCCTCATCACCGGCACGGGGGCGGCCTCCCGCAAGGGGCTCATCATCCGCAACGCCGAGGCCATCCAGACGGCCCGGGACGTGTCCGTGGTGGTCCTGGACAAGACCGGCACCATCACCGAGGGAAGCCCCTCCGTGGTCGGGACAGACCTTTCGGCGGACGACCTGGCGGCGGCGGCTTCCGTGGAGGCCTTCTCCAACCATCCCCTGGCCAAGGCCATCGCATCGGCTTCCGATGAGCGTCGCCCCGTCTCCGACGTGGAGGAGATCACCGGCGAGGGTGTCCGGGGAACGGTGGACGGGGTGGAATACTTCGTCGGGAAGCCCGGAGACCCGGCACGGTACGACGAACATCTCTCCATGGGCCGCACCGTGGTGGAAGTCCGGCGGGCAGGAGTGCTCGCGGGTTTTCTCGCCGTGGAGGATCCCCTCCGGGAGGACGCGGTTGAGGGCGTGAAGCGCCTGTCCGGCATGGGCATCACCTGCGTCATGGCCACGGGGGACAACGAAAAGACCGCCCGGGCTGTGGCGGCCCGGGTTGGGATCGGCGAAGTGCACGCCGGGGTCCGGCCCGACGGCAAGCTGGACCTGGTACGGCAGCTCCAGGCCCGGGGGGGCAAGGTCCTCATGACCGGCGACGGCATGAACGACGCCGCGGCCCTCAAGGGCGCCGACATCGGCGTGGCCGTCGGGTCGGGCACCGATCTCGCCATCGACAGCGCCGACATCGTCATCGTCAGGGGAGGCATCTCCCGGCTGGCCGACGCCGTGGCCATTTCGCGGAAGACCTTCACCGTGATCCGGCAGAACCTCTTCTGGGCCTTCGCCTACAACGTGGTGGCCATTCCCCTGGCCATGGCGGCCCTGCTCCATCCCGTCATCGCGGAGGGAGCCATGGCCTTCAGCTCCATTTCGGTGATCCTGAACTCCATGCGGGTGAAGTGAGCCCTTTGTTTTCCGGAAAAACCATGATATGGTCATCCCAACGATCTTTTTTTAGACAGGGGTGCTTTTTGTGAAGACAGGAAACGTGCTGAGGGAAAACTGGATCGAAATCGTTTTTTTCGCGGCTGCGGCGCTTCTCGGGGGAGGGTATTTTCTGTACGGCGGTTCCATGCTGAGCCCATCGTGGTTCGTGGCCGGGTTTCTTCTCCTTTTTGCCATGATGCTGATGAGGAGCATCTCCGGCTGTTCCGGTCCCGCCGCGACGGTGACTGAATGGATAGCCCGGCTTTCACGGTCCGAGTCCGTGGATCTGCGCCGGACGGTGGATGTGCCCGAGGGGTCGAAACTGAGCTCCGTGGCGAAAGCGCTCAATGCGTTCATTCATTCCATACGGATGCATTTTTTGAGGATTATCCAGGGGCTTCACAGGTTCACGTTCAACTTCTTCCGTCTCGAACGGCAGCTCGGAGATTTCTTCGAGGCATTTTCCGCCATGTCCGCAGAAGTGAAGGAAGGAATAACCTCGGGAGAGACCGTGTCGCACGCCATGGAAAGCCAGTATGCCGCGTCGGAGGAAATTTCCGCCACGGCACAGGGCCTTGCCGGACTGGCGGCTGAACTGAACCAGGCTGTCGCCGTCGTGGGAGACAAGGCCGACGCAGGGACCAGGCGCCTCCGGGAGATGGAGCGGACTTTCTCTTCAGTTGTGGAGCAGACGGAGGCCCTCTCCTCAGAGGCCAGAATCCTCTCCGGCAAGGTGGACCTTATCCAGGGAGTGGTACATGCCATCACGGGGATTGCCGAGCAGACGAACCTCCTTGCCCTCAACGCTTCCATAGAGGCGGCGCGGGCCGGTGAAGCAGGCAGAGGATTTGCCGTCGTCGCCGACGAGGTCCGAAAACTGGCCGAGGAGAGCAAAACGGCGGCCGAGACAATCTCGAAAAATCTGCAGGAGCTTGTCTCCGGAGTGCACACAACTTCGGGGGGCGTCGAGACGATGGCGGTCAGCATGAGAGAAGCCGACGGGAATGTTCAGGTCATCCTCTCGGAGATTTCCGCGGTACTCGAGGGGATTGCCGGAATTTCCGACTCTTCGGAGCGGGTTGCGGCAAGCGCAGAAGAGCTGGGGGCATCGTCGGAAGAAATGGCGGCTTCCGCCGAGACCGTCACCAGGGAAACGGAGAAAATGCGTTCCATTTTCGGCTCCATTGAAGACCACATATCCTCCCTCTCCTTCACAGCGGAAGGGCTCAAGAAAACATCCGGCGAGGGAGCCTCGGACGCTTCCTCCCTGATCGGGGGACTTTCAGCCCTGAGAGCGATGAAAGCGGAGGATTTTGCCGTCATCGCCGAAGATGCCGTCAAGGCACACCAGGGATGGATGGCCGACCTGAAGAAGTTCGTCGAGGGCGGCCGGTGGAACCTGGAGACAAACCCCAGGCGCTGCCGTTTCGGCATCTTTCTCTCGTTTGTGGAGCGTCCCGAGGGAACCCCGGAAGAACTGTGGAATAAAATAGTTGCCATGCACGAGAAGCTCCACGGTCTGGGACATACAGTCAATGATGCGGTACACCGCGGAGACAGCAGTCGGGCCCGGGAGCTTTTGAAGGAGACCGAGGCTCTCAGTGCGGATCTTTCCGCTTCGCTGCTCCGGGTGGCGGACATCTGCCGCGGGCAGGGGAAGCGGGAAGACAGCCCCGGCGCTCTCCGTGCCCTTCCGGGAAGAACAGTGTAGTCCTGGAGAATTGGGGAGAACAAAAAGCCGGAGCATCCCGCAGGGGGCGCTTCGGTTTTTTTTGCTTTCCGGTGAGCGGCTGAGCGGATCCTGTTCGGTCTCCTTTATTTCAGCAGGGCCGGCAGCCATGTGGAGACGGTCGGCACGAAGGTGACCAGCAGCAGTATAAGCACGTTGCAGATGATAAAGGGCAGGGCATGGACGAAAATCTCCGTGATGGGCTTCTTGCAGATCTTGGTGCAGACGTTGAGGCACATCCCTACCGGGGGCGTCACCAGGCCGATGGCCATGCCGGTTATCATGATGGCGCCGAACTGGAGGTCGTCGACGCCGAGTCCTCTCATGACGGGGAGCAGCACCGGGCAGAGGAGCATGATGGAGGGGGCCACGTCGACGAAGAGGCCGACGACCAGGATAAGTACGTCCAGAAAGAGAAGGATCCAGAAGGGATGGACGTCGAGGCCGAGCATGAAGGCGCTCACCATGGCGGGGACCTGTTCCACGGAGAGAATCCAGACGTAAATTGTGGAGAATCCCACGACGAACATGATGGAGCTTGAGCTGAGCACGGTTTTCTTGAGCATGCCCCCGATCTGTCCCAGGTCGAGCTCCCTGTAGACGAAAAAGCCGAGGACCAGGGCGTAGAGGACGGCAACCCCCGCCGACTCGCTGGCGGTGGCGATGCCGAGCGAGACGGACAGGACGATGATCACCGGCATGATGAGCGCCAGGACGCCGTCCTTGAAGGTGTTTTTGAAATCGGCGGCGTCGAAGGGGGTCCGGGGAGGATGGTATCCTCTCTTCCGAGAAATGACCCAGACGAGAGCCATCTGCGACAGGCCGATGAGTATTCCCGGAACGAGCCCGGCGAGGAAGAGAGATCCCACGGAGGCCCCGGAGACCATGGCGTAGAGGAGCATGGGAATACTGGGGGGGATGATCATGCCCATGGTGGACGAGGCGACGGTGACGCCGGCGGAGAATCCCGTATCGTACCCGGCTTTCTCCATCTCCGGAATCAGGATGGAGCCGATGGCTGAGGTATCGGCCACGGACGAGCCGGTGATGCCGCCGAAGATCATGCTGGCGATGACGTTGACCTCTCCGAGCCCGCCGCGGATGGGGCGGACGAGATAAAGGCTGAATTTCAGGATGCGGCGGGTGATGCCGCCGCTGTTCATCAGTTCACCCGCCAGGATGAAGAGGGGCAGGGCGATAAGGACGTAGCTGCCGGAGCCTGCCCAGACTCTCTGGGTGAAGATTCCCGCCAGGGACGGCTTGAGCAGAAGGAAATAGGCCGCAGCTGAAGCCCCAAGGGAATAGCAGATGGGAACTCCGATGACGACGCAGACGAGCAGGGTGGATAACAGAATGAAAACGGCCATGGGGTTTCCTCCGCTATACCGGTTGGATTTCGTTCTCTGCCGTTCCCGTGCAGGCGGGGAGCTTCTTTCCCCTGAAGAGGGAGACGAGCCGGACGGATTCGTAAAAAGTCACGATGACGGCGTTGACGGGAAACATCACATAGAGAAATTTCACCGGAATGCGCAATCCGGGGGTCAGTGTACCTCCGACCTTGGCAATCCAGTTGATGCCCATCCTGAGCAGAAAGACCTGGAGGAGGATGACCACCACTATCTGCAGGACCTTCACCGGACGTTCTAGGGAAGGGGGCATTTTTGAGGTGAAATAGTCGATGCGGATATGCTCGTCGCAGCGGACGCCAAGGGCGGCGCCGAAGTAGGTGGTTGCGTAGAAGAGCACCGATATGGATTCCTCGGCCCAGATGAAGGTTATTTCAAGGACGTAGCGGCTGAACACGAGGGTAATGACGGCGATGGTCATTGCCCCTGTCAGGAGTACGCACCAGAAAGTGAGCAGCCTGTCGAATCTCTCCAGAAATTTCTCCATGGTTCCCCTCCGATAGGGACGGGCAGGGAAGCCTGTTCCCTGCCCGCAGGTATTTTGAACCGATGCCGCTACCGGGAGGCTGCCTCCCGCATCCTGTCAAGCATTTCCTGGGTGAACATGCCCTTGGCGATGTAGTAATCGTAGACGGGCTGCACCGCCTTGACGAAGGCCGCGTGCTGCTCCTCGGTGAGGGTGGTGATTTCCATCTTGTCCTTCAGGAATTCAAAGCACTTGGCGTCATCCGTCGCGATGATCTCGTCGCTCATGAGCATCATCTCTTTGGCGGCCGCTCTGAGGATCCCCCGGTCCTTTTCGGAGAGGGCCTCGAACCAGTCCTTGTTCACGTAGAACATCTCCGCGTGGTATTGGTAGTTTACCAGCGTAAGGTACTTCTGCACTTCGTGGAATTTCATGGAGACGATGTTGGTCAGCGGGTTTTCCTGTCCGTCGGCAACGCCGGTCTTGAGGGCCATGTAGGTCTCGACGAAGGGGATGGAGACCACGTTGGCGCCGAGGGTTTCCATGGTCTTGACGATGGTGGACATGGGCGGGGTCCGGATCTTGAGTCCCTTCATGTCCTCTGGTTTCGTGATGGGACGGACGTTGTTCGAAATGTGGCGGAAGAGTCCGGAATCTCCCGTGGCGATAATGAGAAGTCCCGCCGGTTCGGCTGCCTTTGCGATCTCCTCGCCCAGGGGGCCACGGGTGATGTTGTGGATTCCCTTGACGTCCGTGAAGAGGAAGGGCATGGAGTAAATTTCGAGCAGAGGGGCCGCCTCTTCGAAGCCGCCGCTCCGGAAACCCTCCACGGTTCCCAGCTTGACCGCTTCCAGGGTTTCCATCTCCGTGCCGAGCTGCCCTGACGGGTACAGTTCCACCACGACCCGTCCCTCGGTCTCCTTTTCCACTTTTTCCTTGAACATGAGCAGCGATCTGTGGCGGAATGTTTCTGCGTTCATGGAGTGCCCGATCTTCATGGTCGCCTGTGCCGCCAGGGCGCTCTCGGCGAGAACTCATCCCAGCAGGACGCAGACTACCGCCGCTGCAGCCAGGACCATTGTTCGTGCGCTTCTCTTCATCTTTCTGCACACCTCCCTGAAAAAGTGACTACGGACTGCCTAATTGCGGTGCGTACTTCGCTGAATCTTTCGGGCAGACAACCGGCCCCGGCGGGGCCGCCTCGGCCTGTATGCCTCCGGCGAACTGCTGTTTATCACTCCTTCCGCGCCGGGCTTTTTACTTCATGACCGACATGGGTACATGGTCCATGTCGGTGAATTCCTGGTTCTCCCCCACCATGCTCCAGATGAAGCTGTAGCAGGATGTGCCTGCCGCGCTGTGGATGGACCAGCTCGGGTTGATGACGGCCTCTTCATTTCGGACGACGATATGGCGGGTTTCTTCAGGCCTGCCGAAGATGTGGAACGTCACGCCGTCCTTGGGGATGTCGAAATAGAAATAGACCTCCATCCGCCGTTCATGGGTATGGCACGGCATGGTGTTCCAGACGCTGCCGTTTTCAAGCTGGGTGAGACCCATCATGAGCTGGCAGGTACTGCAGACCTCCGGATGGATATACTGGTTGATGGTGCGGACATTGGCTTTTTCCGGCTCGCCCATTTTGACTTTTTTCGCCTTTTCGATGTCGATATAGCAGTTGGGGTGGGATGTGTGGGCCGGGGCGCTGCTGAAGTAGAAATGGGCGTGGTCGTCGTGATTGTCGCTTTCGAAAATGAGGTTCCTGATTCCGGCGCCGAGGTAGAGACCGTCCAGCTTCTTGAGGGGGAACCGTTCTCCGTCGGCGATGACTGTGCCCGGTGCCCCCACGTTGATGATCCCCATCTCCCGGCGCTGCAGAAAGAACTCCGTCCCGATCTCCCTGCCGCATTCCAGCGACAGCGGGATTGTCGGGCAGGCCCCTCCGGTGATGATGCGGTCGATGTGGCTGTAGGTCATCCTGATCTCCCCGGGAACGAAAAGGCGGGTGACGAGGAAGTCATTCCGGAGCCGATCGGTATCGTAGTGCATGAAGTCGTCCGGGTTTGCTCCGTACCGGATGTCGAGTTTCACGGGAAATCCCCCCTTTGAAATTTTTAGAGGCCGCCGGGGCCTCCGTTTGTACTGTAGCCGAGTTCGTAGGAAATGATCCTGGCCGTTCCGAAAACCCGTTTCCCGACGGTCTCCACCCTGTCGTCGGTAAAGCGGAAGACCGGTCCTGCCACGCTGACCGCACCGACAGGATAGCCGTCCTTTCCGAGAATGGCGGCGCCGACGCATCGGACGCCGATCTCGTTCTCCTGGTTTTCCTCTGCGTATCCCTTCTTCCGCGACTCTTCAATGAGCCTGTTGAATGCGTCCCTGTCAACGATGGTCCACCGGGTCCGCGGAAGGAGTTCCCTGGAGGACAGATAGGCGTCGAATTCTTCAGCCGGAAGGGCGGCCAGTATCGCCCGCCCGGCGGAGGTACTGTACAGCTCGAGCCGTGAGCCGATGCGTGAATCAAGGCCCGTGACGTTGTAGGTGTGCATTTTCTCCAGGTAGAAAGCTTCCCCCTTCTCGTAGATGAAGAGGTTCACCGTCTCGCCCACGTCCCGCAGCAACTCCTTGAGGTGCTGGCGGGCGAACTTGGCCAGCCCCGTCTGCTGCTGGTAGGAATTGGCCCAGACAAGGCTTTTCGGGCCGATGCGGTAGCGGCCGATGCCGTCCTTGAGGACGACGTAATTCTCTTCGCAGGTCGCCAGAACCCTGTGGACGGTCGTCCGTGACAGCCCCGTCGCTTCGGCGATCTCCTTGATGCCGGCGTAGTCGTTTTGCCCGGCGAGATAGGAGAGAATCCCGAAAAAACGCTCAAGAACACGGATTCCCTGTCTGTCAGCGGACGATTCTTCCGTTCGGTCCGATTTTTTCACGCTAACACTCCTTTTTCCCTCATTCCGAACGTGTTTCATCTATCGGAATCATCGTGCTTTTTATCCGCCTGTCAATTTATTCATTCCGCTAGTCGGATTTCATATTCCAGTTTAATGGGAATTATAAACCTGTTTTTTCTTTCGCGCAAGAAAGAAAATTTTCTGCTTTTGGAAAAAAGCTTCGGGTGGCGTTCTCATGGGGAAAACAGAAGGGTAAAAGGAAAATGCAAAAGGAAAATGCAAAAGGCCTGCCCTTCCTGCCGCAGGGGCAAAACGGTCCGGCCCCGCTCGGAAAGGGTTTTTCACCGTCACTGAACCGGGAGACAGCGGTGTCGATGTCCTGCAGGCTTATGCCCGCTTTACTGCAGTCACTCCGGTTTGTTGCGGTATTCCGCGGCTTCTTCCTCAGTCAGCCGGGTGAGGAATTCTTCGTCTTCAGTTCCGTTGGTCAGGTATTCATAATCGGTCCTGTAGAGGAACCATGCACCGCAGGAAGGGCATTGCCGGAGCTGGAGCTTCCGGCTGCCCAGGGGCTGAAAATCCTTCACTATGACAAGTTTTTCGGCTGCCTCCGGCAGAAAGGTATCGTGTTCCGGCCAGCCGAATTTACTATAGGCGTACTCGCTGTCCGACAGGCCTGAACAGACTTCGCAGGCTCGGGAGGAATTTTCTCCGGTGGTCATCGGTCTTTCTCTGCCATCATCGCTTCCGCGTCCCTGTACAGTCCGAGCCATCCGAAACCCAGGATATGCCCGGTGTCCAGTTCCCTCAGCAGTCCGGGAAACACTTCCGCCAGGAAGGGGTGCTGCTCCGCCAGGTTCCGGATGGAAGTACAGGCTTCTTCCCGGATCCGTCCCGCTTCATCCTGGTAGCCGTGGTCCTCGGCGTCGTTGGCGCTTCCGACGGCCGAACAAAAATGCATCAGCAGGCTCACGGCGGTTCTTTCTTCGCCGGAGAGTCTGCCCGGCTTTCCCTTGGGTTCCATCGTCACTCCCTCCTTCCATTGAAGGAAATGAAAAAAACCCGGAAGATCCCCATGCAGGATGCTTCCGGGTTTTTCCTGTCTTTGATCAGCAGCTAACAGCTGCCGGAGCAGCCGGCTCACCCGCCGCCGCAGCTTCCGCTCCGGAGGCGTTCGATGGCCGGAAGAAACACGTCAAGAATGGGCTGCAGGTGTTCCGTTCCCGCTTCGCCTTCCTCGAGTCCGAGGTGCTCCATGAGGTCTTCGGCGGTATCGACGCCGTTGGCCGCGGCATTGACCACGTCCCTGAGGGTGATGTTCTTGCTCTCCACCACCATGGTGTCGGCAGGCACTCTTCCCCAATCCATGAGTAATTCCTCCTTCCGTTCGAAAATCGGCCCTTGTTCCGAAAAAGGGTCCTCCGGAAGAAAAGCCGGAGGTATTATACCCTATTTCGGTATTTCCGCCATCGGTTCTTTTTTCAGCCCGGAATTTCCTGTCCGGAAACGCAATCCCTACTCCGCCGCCGCTCCGATAAAGATTGATTCCACGCGTCCGTCCTTCATGGTGAAGACGAGTCCCCCGAAGACCGAACCGGCGATGATCGTATCCGGCAGCAGGCTCTCTTCGCGGTTGAACTCCGCACCGTAGGCTTCCAGTACCTCTTTCTGCAGACTCCCGATCCCTATGCCGCGGCTAGTCTTTTTTCGGGACGGCGCTGAAAGGGTCACCGAATCGGCCTTGCCGGTTCCTGACGTTCCTTCCCTGACGAAATCGACGGCGATCCCCATTTTCCCGTAAAACCATTGCTGATGAATAAGGCCGTCGGCGCCCCACTCTTCGGCTTTCGATTTTTTCTCAGGTCTGCCGAGGAGCTTCAGAATTTCCTTTTCCGTCTCCCCATCTTCCAGAACGAAGAGCTTCTCCCCGGAAAGGAGCCTGAAGCCGATGGCGGCGAAGTCCTTGGGCAATACGGTGCCGGACGGGGGCAGAATTTTTTCTTTTCCCACGCTCGTGAGCGTCCATTTGACCGAAAGGCCTTCTTTGTCCATCGTCAGAATTCCCGTCCCTCCGCTCACAGCAATAGTTGCGATGCTCCCCCCAGCTGATCCTTCAATGCCGGCTTCCCGGTATTTATCCAGCCCGGAATCGTAGGCGGAAAAAGTTCCTTCGAGCACTGAACCGTTCTGGAGCAGGTCAAAGGAGTACTCCGTCCCGTCTTCACCGGAAAAGGCCCATATTCCCGTAAAGTCTGCGGCTGCGGCCGCAGAGGTGAAAAGAAGAAACATCGCGAGGAAAAGCGGACAGCATAAGCGTTTCAAAGTTTATTCCTCCCAGGAGAATGAGTTCTGAAAAACCGGAAGAGTTCTGCAGAAGCTTCTCCCGACGATCGAATTATACTCCTGTTTTCCAGCCCGGCTCACACCGTGCCGTTTCCTGCCCTGGGGATTCCAGAGCCTTTCTGATGGAGCGGAGGAAGGGGACGGCCTTCGACCGGAGCAGCCCTCTGTCGGTGCCGCAGGGCTCGAAGAGGGAGATGAGGGCGCTGCCTGCCATCCCGTCCGCTCCCTCCGTTCCGGGGAGCTTCAGCAGGTTCCCGGTGGTGTCGAGATCAGGATCCCCGGCGGAAATATGGGTGAAGGTCGTCTTTTGCCTTCGAAGACTGTACCGAGGTGCCCCTCACTTCTCCTGCAGGAGGGACAGGATGGTGTCCATGTCCTTGTCTCCCCGGCCGGACAGGTTCGCCAGAACGATGCTGTCCTTCGGCATGCTCCCCGCCGACCGGTAGACGTGGGCGAGGGCGTGGGAGCTTTCCAGGGCCGGGATGATCCCCTCCAGCCTGCATGTCCGCAGAAAGGCGTCCACGGCCTCGTCGTCGGTGGCGGAGACGTAGGACGCCCTGCCCGTTTCGGCGAGGTGGCTGTGCTCGGGGCCCACGCCAGGGTAGTCGAGCCCTGCGGAGATGGAGTAGGCCGGCTGGACCTCGCCGTTTTCATCGTAGAGGACGTAGGAGTAGGAGCCGTGGAGCACGCCGGGCTTCCCCTTCGTGAGGGTCGCGGCGTGGAATTCGGAGTCCACGCCCTTCCCTGCGGCCTCCACCCCAACCAGGGCCACTTCCGGGTGTTCCACGAAGGCATGGAAGAGCCCCATGGCGTTGCTTCCGCCGCCCACGCAGGCCACCACCCGGTCGGGAAGGCGCCTCTCCTTTTCGAGGATCTGGGCCTTGGCTTCCTCGCCGATGATCTTCTGGAATTCCCGCACCATGAGGGGATACGGGTGGGGGCCCACCACGGAACCGAGGAGATAGAAGGACTTTCCCGCCTCCCCCACCCAGGCGGCGATGGCCTCGTCCACGGCGTCGGCCAGGGTGCGGGTGCCCGAGGTGACGGGGATCACCTCCGCCCCCAGGAGCTTCATCCGGGCCACGTTGGGGGCCTGGCGGCGCACATCCTCCTCGCCCATGTAGACCACGCATTCCAGCCCGAAGAGGGCCGCGGCGGTGGCGGTGGCCACGCCGTGCATTCCCGCCCCGGTCTCGGCGATGACCCGCTTCTTCCCCATGCGCTTCGCCAGAAGGGCCTGCCCCAGGACGTTGTTGATCTTGTGGGCCCCGGTGTGGTTCAGGTCCTCCCGCTTGAGGTACACCTTCGCCCCTCCGAGAGATTCGGTGATGCGGGGAGCGAAATACAGAGGCGACGGCCGGCCCACGTAGTCCCGCAGCAGATGGGTCATTTCTTCAGCGAAGGACGGGTCCTCCCGGCTGGCGAGAAAGGCTTCTTCCAGTTCGCCAAGGGCGGGAAGAAGGACTTCCGGAACATGCTGGCCCCCGAAGGGACCGAAGGTCATGGATATCTTTTTCATGGCTGATCTCTCCTTTTTGTATGCGTAAATTTGAACTTCTCTTTCCGGAAGGGCCTCAAGGCCGTTCCGGAGGGACTGTTTACCTCCGTGTCCGCCCCACCGCCTCCCGGAGGGAGCGGAGGAAGGGGACGGCCTTCGACCGGAGGAGCTCCCTGTCGGTGCCGCAGGGCTCGAGGAGGGAGATGAGGGCGCTGCCCACCACCACGCCGTCCGCCGCTTCGGCGGCCAGGGCGGCCTTTTCGGGGGTCCCCACGCCGAAGCCCAGGGCCAGGGGCAGGGAGGTGTGGGAACGGATTCGGTCGATGTACTCCTTCGGGGACGCTCCCGCCGTTCCGCTTTCCCCGGTGACGCCCAGGCGGGAGACGCAGTAGAGGAACCCGGACGCCCGTTCGCAGATGCCCCGCAGCCGTTCGGCAGGGGTGTTGGGGGTGACCATGAGGATGAAGTCCACCCCCTGCTCCCGAAGGAGGGAAGCGAGCTTCTCTCCCTGGTGGAAGGGCAGGTCGGGGATGATGACCCCCGACACTCCCGCCCCTGCGGCGTCGGCGGCGAACTTCTCCTGCCCGTAGGCGAGGATTGAGTTCATGTACCCCATGAGCACCCGGGGGGCGGAGATTTCGTTCCGGAGGTCCTTCAGCATGCCGAGGATCTTCTTCAGGGTGGCTCCTCCCGCGAGGGCCCGCTGGGACGCCTGCTGGATCACGGGGCCGTCCGCCAGGGGGTCGGAGAAGGGGATGCCCACTTCCAGCACGTCCACACCCTCCGTGTCGAGGAGCTTCAGCAGGTACGCCGTGGTGTCCAGATCCGGATCCCCGGCGGCGAGATAGGTGACGAGCGCTTTTTTGCCTTCGAAGGCCGAACTGAGGGTTTTCATGACCGTTCCTCCTTTTGCTGCAGGGACAGGATGGTGTCCATGTCCTTGTCTCCCCGTCCCGAGAGGTTCACCAGCACGATGGTGTCCCTGGGCAGGCTTCCCGCCGACCGGTAGACGTGGGCGAGGGCGTGGGAGCTTTCCAGGGCCGGGATGATCCCCTCCAGGCGGCAGGTGCGCCGGAAGGCGTCCACGGCCTCGTCGTCGGTGGCTGAGACGTAGGATGCCCGCCCCGTTTCGGCGAGGTGGCTGTGCTCGGGGCCAACACCGGGATAGTCGAGCCCGGCGGAGATGGAGTGGGCCGGCTGGATCTGTCCGTCCCCGTCGTAGAGCACATAAGAGTAGGAGCCGTGGAGCACGCCGGGCTTTCCCGCCGAGATGGTGGCGGCGTGGAGGCCCGTCTCCACTCCCCGTCCGGCGGCCTCCACCCCAACAAGGGCCACTTCCGGGTGTTCCACGAAGGCATGGAAGATGCCCATGGCGTTGCTTCCGCCCCCCACGCAGGCCACCACCTGGTCGGGAAGGCGCCCCTCCTTTTCGAGGATCTGGGCCTTCGCCTCTTCGCCGATGATTTTCTGGAAGTCCCTCACCATGAGAGGGTAGGGATGGGGGCCCATGACGGAGCCGATGACGTAGAAGGAGTCTTCCACGGTGGTGACCCAGTCCCGGATGGCTTCGTTCACCGCGTCCTTGAGGGTCCTGGTTCCCGACATGACGGACACGACCTTTGCGCCGAGCAGGTCCATCCGGGCCACGTTGGCGGCCTGGCGGTGCACGTCCTCCTCGCCCATGTAGACCACGCACTCGAGGCCGAAGAGGGCCGCCGCGGTGGCGGTTGCCACGCCGTGCATTCCCGCACCCGTCTCGGCGATGATGCGCTTCTTGCCCATCCGCCGGGCGAGAAGCACCTGGCCCAGGGCGTTGTTGATCTTGTGGGCCCCGGTGTGGTTCAGGTCCTCCCGCTTGAGGTACACTTTCGCTCCTCCGAGGGATTCGGTGATGCGGGGGGCGAAATACAGGGGCGACGGTCTGCCCACGTAATCCCGCAGCAGGGGGGCCATCTCGGCGGAGAAGGACGGGTCCTCCAGGCTGGCGAGATAGGCTTTCTCCAGTTCGTCCAGGGCGGGGACGAGGGTTTCGGGAACGTACTGTCCTCCGAAGGGGCCGAAGTACATGGATGCTTTCATTGCTGATCTCTCCTTTCGGAACGGTCGAACTGCTTCACGGCGGCCAGGGCGGCAGCCATTCTGTCCCGGTCTTTCACTCCCGGGGCGGACTCCACTCCGCTGTTCAGGTCCACGCCGAAGGGGCGGACGGTCTCCAGGGCGCGGGGGAGGTTCTCCGGGCCGAGGCCCCCGGCGAGGAGAAAGGGCCTGGCGAAGGTCTTCCCCGCCAGGAGGGAGTGGTCGAAGGGCTCTCCGGCGGCGAGGTTTTTCTTCCTGCTGTCCAGGAGGAAGAGCCCGGCATGGCCGTACCTGCCGGTTTTCTCGAGATCTTTCCCTGTCTCCACGGAAAAGGCCTTGATGGTCCCGAGGGACCTTCCCGAGAGCAGCGAAGGGTCCTCGGAGCCGTGGAACTGGATGGTGTCGAAGGCGCCGCAGCGCTCCACCTCGAGCACTTCGACGGGCCCGGGGTCCATCATCACGGCCACCCGGCAGACCGGTGGAGGCACCGCCGACGCCAGCTCCGCGGCCGCCTCGAGGGAGAGCCGCCGCGGGCTTCCCGGAACGAGGATGAAGCCCAGGGCCGAGGCGCCGAGTTCGACGGCCCTTTCCACGTCCTCTCTCCTGGTCAGGCCGCAGATCTTCACGAAGGTCATGCCGCCCGGACGCTCCTTTTTTTCCGGAAGGCCCGGATGAGTCCGGACGGGTCGCCCGATCTCATGAGGGCCTCCCCCACCAGGACGGCGTCCACCCCGGTGTCGGCCAGGAAGTCGGCGTCCGCTTCGGTGCGCACGCCGCTTTCGGAGACGATGATCCGGCTCCCGGCCCGCTCCCGCTGCCGGCAGATTTCCATGAGGCGCTCCGTGGTGCGGATGTCCACGGTGAAGTCGTCGAGATTCCTGTTGTTGATGCCGATGATCTCCGCTTCCGTGTCCAGGATGGACCGGAGTTCCTCGTCGGTGTGGACTTCCGCGATGACCTCCATCCCCAGGGAATAGGCCAGGGACAGGAGTTCCCCGAACCGCTTTCTCTCCAGGGCGGCGGCGATGAGGAGCAGGGCGTCGGCGCCGAGGAAGAGGCTTTCGTAGACCTGCACCTCAGTGAGGATGAAGTCCTTCCTGAGGAGAGGAAGGGCCGTCCGGGGCCGGAGGGACCGGAAATCGTCGGCGCTGCCCCCGAAGAAGGAGTGGTCGGTGAGGATGGAGACGGCGTCGGCCCCCCCCTGCTCGTAGAGCCGGAGCTGCTTCAGGGGGTCCACCGTCCCGTTGATGACCCCTCTGCTGGGGGAGGCCCGCTTGATCTCGCCGATGACCGAGAGTCCGCCGCGCCGGAGGGCGTCGGACATCCGGCTTGACGGCCTCGTCATCTCCGCCGTTTCCTCGAGCTTCTGCTTCAGTATGCGGTCCAGAATCATAGCGTCCTCCTCCTTTCAGGCGGACCGGCGGACCGGTTCCGCAAAGGCCCTGACCTTCTCCAGCACCGATGCCGCCCTGCCGGAGTCGATGCTCTCCGCCGCGAGGGCGGTTCCTTCCTTCCAGCTTTTCGCCCGCCCGGCGGCAAGAAAGACCGCCGCGGCGTTGAAAACCACGGCGTCCCTGGGGGCTCCCCGTTTTCCGGCCAGCACGTCCTCGATGAGGGCGGCGTTTTCCGGGGCGGACCCTCCGGCGAGGTCTTCGTTCCCCCGCAGGGGCAGTCCCCCGTCGGCGGGGGAGACCGACTCCTCCCGAATGCCTTCGGCGGAGAAGAAGACAACCCGGTTCGGCCCGCCGAGGGACAGCTCGTCGAAGCCGCCGTGGCCGGAGATCACCATGCCCTGCCGCCCCAGGGACCGGAGAACTTCGGCGGCCAGGGAAAGGAGAGCGGCGTCGAAGACACCCATGACCTGGTGGGTGAGGGGGGCAGGGTTGACCAGGGGCCCGAGGATGTTGAACAGAGTCCTCACGCCGAGGCTTTTCCGGATCTCCGCCACGTTCCCCATCACGGGGTGGAAGTGGGGGGCGAAGAGGAGGACCAGTCCCGCCCCGTCGAGGCACGCCGCCGCCCGCTCCGGGGAGGAGGGAAGGGCCGCTCCCAGGGCCTCGGCCACGTCGGCGCTGCCGCACTTGCTGGAAACGGACCGGTTGCCGTGCTTTGCCATGGGGATTCCTCCTCCGGCGGCCACGAAGGCCGCCGCGGTGGAGATGTTGAAGGACCCTGCGCAGTCTCCCCCGGTGCCGCAGTTGTCCACCAGGAGCCCGGGCCGGACGGGGACGGTCCTGGCTTTCCGCAGGAGCACCCGCGCCGCTCCCCCGATCTCGGCCGGGGTCTCGCCCCGGGCCCGGAGGGCGGCCAGGAAAGCCGCCACCTGGACGGGAGGCACGGTCCCCTCCATGACCATCTCCATGGCCTCCTCCATTTCAGCGTTCCCGAGGCGGTGTTTTTCCATTACCCGTGAAAGATACGGTGCGAACATGACGCTCCCTCCTTTGGATAAAAAAAAGCGGGGGAGAGAAACCTGTCCGGCTCCTCTCCCCCGCATGGGGTACAAAAAGGGCCGTGAAAGAAGATCCCTTGTGGGACCTGCCTCCACGGCCGTAAAGTGCGCGCTTTTTATTGGTTCGCGAGCTTTATGGTCTCCGGCGGCAGGCTATTTGGCCCGCCACCACCAGTTTTGGCTGAGTGTGTTCCGTATCATGACAACTGCCTCCCGGAAACGAATTGGGGAGAAGATACCACGGTCCCGGCCGGTCTGTCAACAGGAAATTTTTACCTCCCGCTTCGGGCCGCCTTTCCGAGGACGGACCGTATGGCCTCGGCGGACCGGAAAATGTCGTCGTCGGACGTGAACCAGTTCGACACGGAGATGCGCATGGCGGCCATCCCCTTCCAGACGCTTCCCCCGGCCCAGCAGGTGCCCTCTTCCTGCACCTGTGCCGTGACCGTGCGGGTGAAGGCGTCACTGTCGGATCCGGGGCAGGAAAACCTGACGAGGACCTGGTTCAGCACCACGTCGTTGAGAATGGTGACCATGGGGTCCTCCGACAGGAGCAATGCCATGAGCCGTGCCTGCCGGCAGTTCCGCTCCACCATCTCCCGGACGCCCTTCCTGCCCAGGCTCTTCAGGCCGCAGTACAGGGGGAAGCCCCGGGCCCTCCTTGAGGACTCGGGGACCCACTGGGAAGGATCCCGCACCTCTCCCTCCCCGGCGATATAGTACGGGGCGTTCAGCGCCATGGAAGCCCTGTGGGCGGCGCTGTGTCTCACCACCGCGATCCCCGAGTCGTAGGGGACGTTCAGCCACTTGTGGGCGTCCGTGGCCCAGGAATCGGCGAGTTCAACGCCGTCCGTATGGGTTTTGAGGGACGGCAGCATTCGTCCCCAGAGGCCGAAGGCTCCGTCCACGTGAACCCAGGCTCCCTTCGCCCGAGCGGCCGGGATGATCCGGGCGCAGGGATCGAAGGCACCGGTGTTCACGTTGCCGGCCTGAAGGCAGAGAATCACCGGGCCGGAGGCTGCCCTCAGGGCGTCCTCCGCTTTTTCCGGGATCATCCTGCCCTGCCCGTCGGCGGGGACGGACAACACGTTTCCCGTGCCGAATCCGAGCATTCTCAGGGCGACCAGGAGCGTCGCATGGGCCTCCTCGCCGGCGATGACGGTGACCCGGGGAGCTCCCTGGAGGCCGTCCTTCTCCACGTCATGGCCGGAGCGTCTGAGGACCTCGTGCCGCGCGGCGGCCAGGCAGGTGAAGTTGGCCATCTGGCACCCCGTGACGAAGCCGGCCGAGGATTCCGGCGGAAGGCCGAGGAGGTCGATGATCCATTCCGAGACGATCTCCTCCGCCGCGCTTGCAGCCGGAGAGGAGACGGCGAGGACGGCGTTCTGGTCCCAGGCGGAGGCAAGCCAGTCGGCGGCGAGGCTCGCCGGAAGGGCTCCCCCGGTGACGAAGCCGAAATACCGGGGTCCCGGCGAACCGGTGAGGCCGGAGGCTGCGCCTTCCGAAAAGGCGGCCACCACGTCCGAAGGGGCCATTCCCTCTTCGTTCAGCGTTCCGCCGAGGGCCTTCCTGATCTCCTCCGCGGAAGCCCATGCCCCGACCCTTCTGGACGGAAGGTCTTCAAGCCAGCGGATCGCCCTCTCCACAGTTTCCCGCAGCATCGTACTTTCGCAGAAAGGCATCCCCGGCAGACCTTTCCGGGGCGTGTTCTTTCCGTCGGAATTCGCCCCGCTCATTCGGGCAGAGCCTCCCCCGGCAGGAAGGTGTCCCCGGAATAGTCGATTCCCCGCAGGGGCTCGCCGTTCACCAGGAGGGTGAACACGTCGGGCCGGGCGTAGTGTCCCGTAACGTCGAAGTCGTAGCGGGCTTCCACCACCGCCGAAAGGTCAAGGTCGGCGCAGAGGATCTCCTCCCGGTCCCAGGAGGGGCCTGCAAGGTAATTTCCGAGGGGATCGATGATGGCGCTGCCGCCCCGGCACAGAATGTCCGGCTGGGATTCGAGGTCCCCGTAACACTGGAGATCCCGGGGATACATGTCCTTCGTGACGAACTGGTTGCAGGACAGCACGAAGCACCGTCCCTCGAGGGCGATGTGTCGCATGGAGCACTGCCATCCCTCCCGCTGGTCGGCGGTGGGGGCGAGGTATATGGAGGGGTTCCGGCCGTAAATGGCGGCCCGGGCGAGGGGCATGTAGTTCTCCCAGCAGATGAGGCCGCTCATGACGCCGTAGGGGGTGTTCACCGCCGCAAGGGTGCTGCCGTCCCCCTCGCCCCAGATGAGCCGCTCGCTCCCTGTGGGCTTCAGTTTCCGATGCTTCGCCAGGAGGGAACCGTCGGGACCGAAATACAGCAGGGTACAGAAAAGGGTTCCCCCGTCCCGCTCCATCACGCCGATGGAAAGGTAGGCCCCGCTCTCCGCCGCCAGTTTCCCGAGCTCTTCGGTCTCCGGGCCGGGAACGTCGATGGAGTTTTCGTAATACCGGGCCCAGTCCTTCCGTCCTCCCATGGAGCGGTTTCCCACCACCGAGCCGAAGGAGAGCCCCCTCGGGTAGCAGGGGATGAAGGCCTCGGGGAAGAGGATGATCCTCGCCCCCTGTCCGGCCGCCTCCCCCGTGAGCTTACGGATCCGTTCCATGGTCCCCCTCTTGTCCATGATTACCGGTGCGGCCTGCACTACGGCCGCCCGTACGACGCCTCTCTTCAGTCCCATCTTTTCTGCCTCCCCCCGAAAAAAAGAGGGGGAAGGACCGGACGTCCTCCCCCCTCCGCAGTGTCCTAGAGCGCCCTGTGCTTCTCGGCGATGGCGTCGGCCAGCGCGTCCAGGGCGGCCAGGTCCTCCGCCCGGGGCTTGCCCTTGCACAGGACCGTGCCGAGAACCTCCACCTTCAGGTTGGGGATCAGTCCGGAGATCTGCTCCACCGCCTTGGTACCCCATCCGTAGGAGCCGATGATGGCGGCGTACTTCAGCTTCGGCCGGAGGGCGTTCGCCAGGTGGGTGGCCGAGAAGACCGCCGGGTGGGGACCGAAGTGGACGGTGGGCGTGCCGATGACGATGGTGGCCGCGTCCACCAGGTCGATGGCCAGCTTGCCGATGTCGGTGACGGAAAGTTCGTACTTCTGGACCTTCACTCCCCGCTCCACCAGGGCGTCGAGCAGGCGGTCCACCATGATCTCCGTGCTTCCGTGCATGGAGATGTAGGGGATGGCCACGAAATTGGACACCCTGTCGGAGATCCAGTCACGGTAGGCGTCCAGGATGAAATCGGGCTTGTCGTAGACGGGGCCGTGGCTCGGGGCAATCATGTCGAACTCGTAGCCCTCGAGCTTCTTCATGTTGTTTCGGATGATGGACCGGAAGGGCATCATGATCTCGGCGTAGTACCGCTTGGCGCCCTCGTAGATGGCCGGGCTCTCGCCGGCGAACATGTCGGACGTGGCCAGGTGGGAGCCGAAGAAGTCGCAGGAGAACAGGATTTTCTCCTCCTGGAGGTAGGCGCACATGGTCTCCGGCCAATGGACCCAGGGGGTGTGGATGAACTTGAAGGTTCGGTTCCCCAGGGAGAGGGTCTGGCCGTCCTCCATGGCGTCGATGATGCCGCCGTCGATGTGGAGGTGGTCCTGGAGCAGTTCCTTCGCCTTCGTGGAGCAGACCACCCTCGCTTCAGGGTATTTCGCGAGCAGCGTGGGAATGGCCCCCGAGTGGTCCTGCTCGGTGTGGAGGGAGATGATGTAGTCGATCTTCTTCACGTCCTCCAGCTGGGCCAGCAGAACGTGTTCCAGGGCCGGGTCGGCGGTATCGATCAGGGCGGTCTTCTCGGAGCCCTCCACCAGGTATGCGTTGTAGCTGGTACCCTCGGGGAGGGGGATGAGAGAGTCGAAAAGCCGGCGGTTCCAGTCCACGGCACCCATGAGGAAGATGCCGCCGCGCATGGCTCTTTTCTTCATTTGTGTCATCTCTCCTTTCAAAATTATGCACCTGTGCCCCGCAGAACAGTAGTATACGCGGGGCCGGTATCGAATATTCCCGCTGAAATTATAGCCGTCATGCAATACGGGGGCAAGAGCCCCCTTTGCCGCGGGGCCTTTTCTGAGGTACTCTTTCGGGGAACGGCCCATGAAAGGAAGGATGCTCCATGTACCGGGAAGACCATGTCACCCTGCCTCCGGGTTGTGCCGCTGCCTGCGGCGCCTGTCCCGAAGGGCCCTATTCCCTCAGTGAGTCGCTGGCGAGGAAGAGGGCCCGGACCGAGCGGGCCCTGACGGCGTGGAAGGGCTGCATTGAAGACGTCCTTTCCGTTTCTGCGGATAACCGCCTGGGCTACCGGGACAGGACCGCCCTTTCTGCCCGGTGGGACGGTCGGGAAGGATGGCTCTTCGGCATGGAGGGTGTGCGGCAGGGAGTGCCCTACCCGCTGCGCTTCCAGCGGCCCCGGCCCTTCGTCTCCCTTCTGGAGTGCCCTGTCCACACCCCCCGGGTCAGGGAAATCCTGAAGGCGCTGGCGTCCGGGCTTCCTCCCGACGAGCCGGCGGGAACCTTCCCCCTGGCCTTTGCCGCCGTTTCCGGCGCCCAGTGCACCCTCGTCTTCAAGACGAAAAAAGACCCCGGCGACGGATGGCTCTTCTCCGCCGCGGGAGGGGTTTCCCTCGCCTCCCTGCTGGAAAGGGCCGGCCTCGAAGGCCTGTGGGTTCACCTGCACCCGGCTGCGGGGGTGCGTCTCTTCGCAAAGGGAGGATGGAGGCTTGCCTGGGGTATCTCCCGCTCGCGGGATTCCAGGGGGCTGCTCTACGGCCCGGGGTCCTTCTCCCAGCTTCTGACGGAGCTCCATGAGCGCTCCCTCGCCGAAGCCCGGGAGTTTCTCCGCCCCGGTACGGGAAATGCCGTCCTGGACCTGTACTGCGGCACGGGAGCCAGCATGGCCCTGTGGCAGGCCTCGGGGGCTGCCGTTCTCGGGGTGGAGGCCGGAGGAGAAGCGGTGGAGTGCGCCCGGATCAACGTTCCGGGCGCGGAGGTCCTGAGAGGGGCCTGCGCGGACCGTCTTCCCCAGGCGGAGGCGTTTTTGGGCCGTTTCCGGCCGGAAGAACGGCTCGTGTACGCCAACCCGCCCCGGACAGGGCTCGAGCCCCCTGTGGCGGAAGTCCTCGCGGGGAGGCTCCGGCCCGGGGGGCTCGCCTATCTGTCCTGCAGTCCCGGAACCCTCTCCCGGGACCTGTCGCTCCTCGAAGAGGCCGGTTTTGGGGTGCGGCGCCTTCTCCCCTTCGATTTCTTCCCCCGGACCGCCGCGGTGGAGGTGCTCGCCCTTCTGGACGGCCCGGGGAGGACGGGGGAGCCTATCTCCGGATGATGCTGTCCGCCGGTTCAGTGCCGAAGCGGTACGCCAGGGCGAAGACCGCCAGGCAGACCGGCCATTCGAGGTAGACCACGTGGGGGACCACCCGCACCTGGGGGAAGAGGGTCCAGGCGAGCCAGACCAGCACCGACGCCAGGATCGTCCAGAAGCCTGCCTCCTTTTTGCAGTACTTCGGCCAGAAGATGTTGGCCACGATGAGCAGCGTGAAGGACGCGGTGATGGCCAGGGCCGTGGTGATGGTCCTGAGGATCCCCACCGACGTGAGGGCCAGGAAGTAGGTGACCGCGCTGAAGCCCAGCACGGTGAGCCTGGAGAGGAACACTTCGTTCTTCTCCGTTACGGTCTTCGGGAAGAAGCGCTTCCATACGTCCTGCATCACCAGGGTGGAGCTTCCCAGGAGCAGCCCCACCGCCGTGGAGATGCCCGCCGCCCAGAGGGCCGCGAGGAAGATGCCCCCCACCACGGGCGAGATGTTGGTCATGATTGTGGGCAGGGCGAGGGCGGCCTTCTCGAGGTTGGGGAACTTCGCCGCCGCGATGATGCCGAAGAGGGCGCAGAGGAAGCCCGCGGGAAGGATCACCAGGCCGCCGAGAATGTAGCCGTGCCGGGCGGCCCGGCCATCCTTCGCCGCGAAGGCGATCTGGGAGATGGCCTGGACCGAGAAGCCCTGGGTGATCATGACCACCATCCAGGAGGTGATGAGGGCGATGCCCGTTCCTGAGAAGAAATCGAACCAGGGGCCGCCGGCGGGCAGGCTCGCCGCGATGGACTCCATGCCGCCGAAGACCTCGGATGAGCTCCGGAGGGCTGCCAGGATGCCGCCGTAGATCACCACCACGTTCACCACGTTGGTGAGCCCCGCGCCCCAGTAGCCGCCGATGAAGGTGATCCCAACGAAGAGAACGGCGGTCACCAGCATTCCCGTCTGGAAGGTGAACACGGAGGGCATGAGGGCCGTGAGGACCGCCCCTCCCGCCACGTACTGCAGGGAGGTGATGACCATCATGATGAGGAGCTGGGCGAGGACGCTGATCATCCGGGCCTGCTTTCCGTACATCCGTTCCATCATCTCGGGGATGGTGTTCACTTCCATGCGGCGGAAGTAGTCCGCCACGAAGAGGCCGACGATGATGCCCGCCGTTCCCCAGGCGGCGTTGTACCACCCGGCGGAGAGGCCCACCTTGTAGGCGTGTTCGGCCACGCCGACCGTGGAGGCTCCTCCGATGGCAAGCCCCGCGAGCATGGCGGCCACCACCACAGTGGGGAGATTCCGCCCGGCGAGGAGGTACTGGACGGCGCCCCCCTTGCCCTTTTGGATGAGCTTCGAAGCGTACCAGGAGATGCCGTAGAGGATCAGGATGTACGTCACCAGGATGAACAGCTGCATTGATATCCCCCCAAAAAGAATTTTCCCAGTAGTATAACATCTTCTCAGGAGAAAAAAAGAGCCGGATCTCTTTCAATTCCGCTGTCTGAGGGTTGAAAAGAAATCCGGCTTTTCGCCAGGGGGATGGAGGCTTGCCTGGGGAGTGTCCCGCTCGCGGGACTCCAGAGGGCTGCCGTTCTCGGGGCGGGAGCGGGAGGAGAAGCGGTGGAGTGCACCCGGCTGAATGTCCCGGGAGCGGAGGTCCCGAGGGGAGCTTTCGCGGACCGGCTTCCCCAGACGGGGGCGTTTTTGGGCCGGTTCTGGCCGGAAGAGCGGCTCGTGTACGCCAACCCGCCCCGGACAGGGCTCGCCCCCCCGTGGCGGAAGCTCTCGCGGAGCCGAAGGGACAAAAAAGGCGGATTTTCGGATCCGGTTTCCCAGACTGGGTGTGGTAGCCATCTGGAAAAGTATTATCCCGAATACTTGCTTTTTTCATGCAACCGGAGCCGGAATGAGTTGAAAGACGGCACGTTTCGATTGCTTTCCGTGCTTCATCTCGCTATTATGAAAAGAAGAAAAAGCTCATGCGTTTTTGCATTTAATCAAAGGCATTTTCAAAGATGATCAAAAAAAGAAGAGGTGCTTTCAATGCTGGATCTTGCTTTAAGGAACTGCCGGGTTCTGGACGGCACAGGAGCCCCGTGGTTCAGGGCAGAGGTGGGAATATCAGGCGATAAGATCGTTCGGGTGACAAAAAGGCTCGACGAGGAGGCATTTCAGTCTTTTGACCTGGAAGGGCAGGTTCTCTGTCCGGGGTTTATCGACATGCACACCCACTCGGACCTTCGCCTTTTTTCCACTCCTGAAGAAGATGCCAAGATCATGCAGGGCATTACCACAGCAGTGCTGGGCCAGGACGGGCTCTCCGTGGCGCCTCTTTCGCCCGGGGAAATACCTATGATGAAGCAGCGGCTTGTAGGCCTTGACGGCTCCTGGGAAGAATGGAGCTGGAACACAATGGGCGAATACCTCTCGGCAATCGACAGGGCTCAGCCTGCAACGAACTCTGCCATGCTGGTACCCCACGGTGCGGTTCGCGCCTCCGTGGTGGGGTGGCAGAACAGGCCGGCGTCCGGCGATGAGATCCGCGAGATGGTCCGCATCACCGGCAGAGCAATGGAAGAAGGGGCATTCGGCTTCTCGACAGGTCTTATATATCCACCCTGTCTTTATGCGGAAGAGAAGGAATTCGTAGCCCTGGCCAGGGAGGCGGCAGCCTGGGGAGGATTTTTCGTCGTCCACATGAGAAACGAGCAGGACTATATCGAAGATGCCCTGAACGAGGTAATCACTATTTGCACAAAAGCTGAATGTCCGCTGCATATTTCGCACCTCAAGATCGCGGGAAAAAAGAACTGGGGGAGAGCGGGACGCGTTCTGCAGCTTCTCGACAACGCACGAAGCAAGGGGCTGGAGGTGACCTTCGACCAGTACCCCTACACTGCGGGGAGCACCATGCTCGACGCCCTTATTCCTCCGGTTTTCCACGCCGACGGGCAGAAAAAGATGCTTGAATATATCGGTGATCCATCAGTCAGGCAAAAGATACGGGAAATGACGGATGGAACAGACGGCACCCCATGGGAGAACTGGGTGGGCTCCTGCGGCTGGGACGGTATCCTCATTAATTCCGTCGGTTCGGAGAAAAACCGCTGGGTGGAAGGGAAAAACATGGCGGAGATTGCCGCGGCATCCTCCATGGATCCTGTGGATGCCCTCTGCGATCTTCTCGTTGAGGAAGCGGGCACTGCGACGATGACCCAGTTCTACGGATGCGAGGAGGACGTGGAAACAATAATAAGCCATGAATCCATGCTGTTCTGCTCTGACAGTATCGTGGGAGGAAAGCCGCACCCGAGGGCTTACAGTTCGACTGCCCGGATTCTCGGCCGCTATGTGAGGGAGAGAGGAAAGCTCAGCCTGGCACAGGCGGTGCGCAGGATGACTTCAGGTCCCGCCGCCCGACTGGGGCTCCAGGACAGGGGTATTGTCAGGGAGGGGATGAAAGCCGACCTGGTGGCCTTTGATCCTGCGGCAGTCGGCGACAGAGGGACGTACCAGGATCCTGTCCGCTACCCTGCGGGCTTCTCCATGACAGTCGTTTCCGGCCATGTTGCCATGATGGACGGAGAGCTCACCGGAGCCAGGGCTGGGGGGGCCCTCCGAAGGCGCTGAAACAGCGGACCTATAAAGGCACAACAAGCTGCGCGGCATTTGCCGCGCAGCTTGTTGTCGGCCGCAGACAAAGCGAGCCGTCCGGGAAATTATCCGTGGGGGCGGCACCGGCTGCCATCTCCATCTTGTTTTCTTGGTTTCAGTCCCTGCAGTCCTTCTCCACCCTCTGCATCATGGCCTTTATGTACCCGAGGGCGTAGGCCATGCCCACGTGCCACGGGGCCGGACTCGACACCAGGGGCGAGTGGTCGGGGATGACCGCGCCCCGGAAGTCGTTCCGCCGGAGGATCTTCAGCACCCGGTAAATGTCGATGTCACCCTCGTCGATAAAGGTCTCCCGGTACCGGGGCACCTGTCCCTCCACGTTTCGCAGGTGGATGTAGCCGATGGCGTTCTGCTTCGCGTAGCTTTCGATGGCGTCGTAGAAGTTGCAGCCGTTCATCTCCGCCAGGGTGCCCACGCAGAGTTCCAGGGTGTTGCTGTGGCTCTTTTTCAGGTCCAGGAGCCTCTGGTAGAGCTCGGGCCGCCACACGAGCCTGGGCGTTCCCCGGAGGGTTGCGAAGGGGGGATCGTCCGGGTGGGCCGCCATTTTGACGCTGGACTCCTCCGCCACGGGAAGCAGCTCCTCGAGGAACCAGGCGAACCGCTTCCAGAGCTCCTCGGATGTGATCTGGGTGTCAGAGTTCACTTCCTTCGGCGCTTCGGGGTCGTAGAACATGTTCCAGACCATCCCGCGGGGAAGGGGAAGGCTGTCGCAGCCGTCGACGCCCACCGATTCGGCGCCGCCCCTGGCGAAGGCGCCGCTGATCCTGGAGGCCACTCCGGCGAGGCTGAAGTTGTAGCCCATGATGGGGATGCCTGCCCTGCCGATGTTCCGGATGAGCCCCTTGAGCCCCTCCATCTGCTCGGCCTTTTTCGGCCCGTCGAGGAGGACGTCGTACCAGAAGCCGGGGTCGAAGTTTTCTATGGCCTCGAGGACCAGTCCCTCGTCCTCGATGGACTTCCGGATGTCCCGAAGCTCCTCGTAGCTCCACACGTCCCTGTTCCGGGTCACCCCCCAGCCGTCGGCGTCGCCCACGGGCTGGTTGTTTCCCGTCACGGGATCCTTTTCGCGGTGGAAATAGTCCACCAGGTGGATCACCAGGTGAGTGCATCCGAGCTGCCTGGCGTACAGGAAGTTTTCCCTGGTGAGATGATGCCTGTAGAACACCATTGCCAGTTTCATAGGTCCGGTCTCCTTGTCTCCATGTCAGATGAGATCAATCATACCAGATTACCCGTACAGGATTGCCGCCTCTTAACGCCGTCACGCTTCTTCGGCAACCGTTATGGTGGTACCGGCTGCCGCGGATTCCTGGGAGGCTCCGTTTTTCATCACGTAGGCGGGGAATTTTTCCCGGAGGTGTTCCGACTCGCCCAGGATCTTGTTCAGGTGCCTGGAGAGCCAGCGGAGGGCGTCGTCGCTGTCCCGGCGCCTGCACGCCGAGAGGATGGCCCTGTGTTCGGCGAGCACGTTGCCGAAATCAAGGTAGTTCTGGAGGCTGAGATAGCGCAGGCGCTTGTACTGGGCACTGAAATGATCGATGAAGCTCCAGGCCCGGGCCTTGCCGCAGGCGAGGAACAGCTCCCTGTGGAAGGCGTCGTCGGAATCCACAAAGCCGTCCACGTCCCGCTCGGCGATGGTCTGCTCCTGGGCGTCGAGGAGATCGTCCATGGCGGAGAGTATTTTTTCGTCGGGGGGAGAGGCGATGAAAAGGGAAAGAACGGTGCTTTCGACGCAGAACCGGGTGAACCTCACTTCCTCGATCTGCTCCATGTCCATGAGGGAAACATAGGTGCCCCTCTGGGGGCGTATTTCCAGGAGCCCTTCCCCCTGCAGCTTGATGAAGGCTTCCCGGACGGGGGTTTTGCTGATGTTCATCCTGCCGGCGATGTCCTTCTCGCTGAGCCGCCTCCCTGGAAGGAGGCGCCAGTTCAGAATGTCCCTCCGCAGGGTCAGGTACACCTGCCGGGTGACTCCGTCCTTGAGCTCGCTCATATCGAAATAGGAGAGCATTGGCAACGTCCCTTTCTCGGAGGGTTTCAGCCGGAAAATGCGCGCAATTGACGCTTGCGCGAAGAGGTGACTGATATGTTAGTATCTTAGAAGTATCCCGTTCATTTGTCAAGATATGTCCGCCACTGCGGGATCTGTGGCGGAAACAGGGGGAATTTGCTATGATCTGCCCTGTTGTGCAGACAGAATCGAGAGCGGGGAGAAATAAGTGAAGAGAAGAATTGTCCTGTGGGTGTTTCTGGTCTGCCTCCTCCTCGGGCCAGCCGATGCCGATGCCGGGGCCCGGCCGCTCATTGAGAGAGGGAAAGGCCGGACGGTGGCCATCACCTTCGACGACGGGCCCCGGCCGGGATACGTGGAACCCCTTCTGGACATATTGAGGGAAAAGGGCGTGAGGGCCACCTTCTTTGTTGTGGGGCGCTACGCGGTCCTGTACCCCGAGCTTGTCCGGGCCATGGCGGACGGCGGGCACGTGGTGGCCAACCACACCTACTACCACAACAATCTCACAGCCCTGCCCCGGGAGAACGTCTACCGGGAATGGCGGCTCTGCAGCGAGGCAATCGAATCCATACTCGGGCAAAAGCCCCGGTTCGCCAGGCCTCCCGGAGGGCGGTTCAACTCCTTCGTGGTGGATCAGGCCGCCGGAGAGGGGTTGCGTATCGTCCTGTGGACCAACAATCCCGGGGACTATTCGGACAGCCTCACCGCCCCCGAGCTTACCCGGAAGGTGCTGGCGAAAGCCGCACCGGGTGACATCCTGCTGCTTCACGTGGGCGTGCGTCCCACCATCGAGGCTCTTCCCGGAATCATCGACGGCTACAGGAAAAAGGGCTTTTCCTTCGTCACCGTGGAGGACATCGCCCGGTAGGGGGCCCTACTTTTTCTCCTTGAGCGCCTCCTCCAAAGCTATCAGGGCTTCTTCCCGGGAAGCTCCCCCGCTCTTTCCGGGCTCTTTTTCCACCGGCTGCGGCGGGATAAGTTCCTGGAAAGGAGAGCCGTCCCTGGGAAGCTGAGGGAGCTTCAGTTCCCTTGCAGCCTCGGCAAGCTTTTCCGGGGCCGCGAAGAGGGATCCTCCATTCCAGCCGCCCCAGATCCAGTTCTCCGGGGTTCCTGCCAGGCGCTCGGCGCCTTCGTACCATCCCCGTTCAAGCAGCTCTTCCGGTGCCGCTACCGGCGATTCGGCCACGGCGAGTTCCCCAGCCCGGACGTATCCGTCGTCTCCCCAGTGGTATTTTCTTGAGATGAACACGAAAGGGAAGTCCTTGTATTTTAGTTGGGAAAATACGTCAGGCACGGAGAATCCCTCGATTTCGAGGTAATGGTGCCGGGCTTCGGACCGGGATCCCCTGGCGCTGTAGGCGGTGATGTAGGTGATCCCTTCAGGGGTCTCCTCTCTTTCCACATCGGGGGCGGGGACGGCATACGCCCCTGCCGGGAAAATGCAGAGCAGGGAGGCCAGTACGATCAGGACTGCCGGCATGTTCTTCATGATATTCCCTCCTTTTCCGTTTCCATCGTCCACCCCTCCGCCGGGGGGAATATTTCTTCAAGGTCCGGGGCTGCATATTCCGAGATGCAGCGGGTGACGCATTCCGAGCGGATCACCAGGCGGCACAGCCGCTCCTGCTCGGAAGAAACGTTAATTCCCGCAGGGCCGTTCAGAACTACGGGAACTCCGCCTTCGGCCCTGATCTCGTCCCGGGCCCTGGTCGTCTCCCAGTCGGCGAGGGCGGCAAGGTTCAGGTATTTTCCTGCGGCGAGGTGGCCGGAGTCCCATTCACTCTTTCGCAGGGCGACGGAGGCCGTGCGGGCGAGGATCTCCAGGGTCGGCAGGTCCATGGTGGCCGTTCCGGCGAGAGGGGCGGACACCGCCACGAAGGCGGTCAGCCTGTCGCCGTCCCAGAGGGGAAAGATCCGGTTCATGGCATCAAGCCCTTCCACCGACGAGAGAGCGGGTACTTCCATGAAAGCGAAGAGCCGTTTCGACTCTTCCAGGGAAAAGGACCCCTGCCGTTCTCCTTCGAGGAGTCCCACGGGAAAGCCGGCGAAGGTGCCTTTTTTCTCCAGGAGCCCCTCCCTCTTTGAGGCGAAATGGACATATCCCCCGGCGGCGGGCTGCCAGGCCACGAGAAGGGACCGGGGAGCCTGGGCCATCTCTGTAAAGATGTCCAGTATCTGGAGCAGGAGGTCCTCCTTGGAGGTCTGTTCCATAAAATTCAGCGCGGCCTCGTGAAGGGCGTTGAGCAGGAAGGCCCTGCGGGTGAGCTCCGAGATGTTCCGCTCCCGCTCTTCCCTTAGGCTTCCAAGAGAGAGGGCCTTTGAGGCCACGTTTCCGAGAAGTTCCATGAAGTTGAAGGCCTCTTCGCCTGGGATCTTCTCCCATTTGAGGAAGCAGAAAAGGCGGAAGGCCCCTCCGGGGATGGGGAGGACGGCGGACCAGTCATCGGCCAGCGAGTCGAAAACGCTGTCCCCCAGGAGTTCCCGCTGCTGGGGTTCCACCCTCACGGGGACGGGAGAGAGAATGTCCCGGGCGAAAATGCCCTTCCTCGGCGGCAGGAGCATCTCCTCCCCTTCGAGGAGGGACAGGGTTTCTCCGTCGTCGAGCAGCAGGGAAAACCGGGAGGGGAAGAGGCTTTCCTGCACCACGTCGTGGAGAAAGGCGCCGAAGTAGTTCACTCCCATGGGCTCGAAGACGGAGGCGAGGGTGTTCTTCGTGGCCAGAACCATGTAGGCCAGCCGGGAGAGCCGCTCCTCCACGCCGGCGGTCTTCTGGTGGAGCTGCCAGAGGTTGATGAGCCCGGCGAAGGAGGGCATTTCCTCCATTATTTCCGGGGTCGGCTCGTCACCGAGAAGAACAAAAAAGCACCACCCCATCCCTCTGAGTCTCACTGCCCACGGCCACTCTCCCGAAAGGGGGGCTGAGAAGACATCGAAGGATGTCCTGAGGGGGGGGGACGGAAAGGCTGAGCCGGCGATACCGGCCGCTCCTTCCAGGAACAGGCTGTTCATGGGCGTGCCGAAAGCGTCGAGTACCGCCAGGTCATTCCCTTCCGGACGGGCTATCAATCCACGGGAGGTGCGTCCGGCGAGATATTCCGAAAGAAGCACCAGAACGCCGCCGTCCAGGATAAAATTCGTCTTTTCGAAAAGCTCTTTCATAAATGGTCAACTCCCCTTTATAAAGGGTAGGAATGAGTCTTTCCGTTCCCTATAGCGGAAAAACTGCTTCAATGGTATCGTAAAGACAGAAATGGCGCCACTACAAATTGATGACGTCACAGGGCGTTGTCCGCATCTGCGGGGTGTTCGTCTGTGCTTTGGAGCGACAGAAAAGAAAAACCGGGGCCCGTCCCCCATCCGGGTGAGGAGAAGAGGCGCTTTTTTCGCGTGGAGTGCGTTCTCCGTACGGAATTCCGGCTTCGGGACCACGGGGTCTGGGTCCCCGCCGAAGTGCTTGATCTCAGCGTAGCCGGAATGAAGGTCCGGTTCGATCCTTTCTTCAGGGGGAAAACCCTTCCCCCGGAGCGGTTCGAGTGGGCGGAATGTACCTTCCGTTTCCCTGTGAACGGAAGCTTTTTCCAGATAGAAGGCTGCTTTCTCCGGGTCTACCAGAGAGAGGCGGGCCGTTTCACCGCAGGCGTGGAGTTTTCCGATCCCTCGCCGGAACAGCAGTTCAAGCTCGTGGAGCTCTACGGGATCTTCCGGAGGAAAAGTGCCGATATCCCGTGACAAAAACGGAACCGTTCAGCACCTGCCACCAATACTTATCTTCGTGAAGGGGGCCGGAACAATGAACACGGTACGAGGAAGGATTTTAGCTTCGTTTCTTGCGCTTGGATTGCTGCTTCTCGGAGGAGTGAGCTTCGTGGCGCTCCGCCAGTCTGAACGGGGACTTCTGGAACTCGCTGAACAGGAGGGACAAGCCCTTACCCGGACGCTCACGGAAGGTTTCGACCAGTACCTCGCTGCCAGGTCCGCCTTTATGGAGGCGGCGGCAAAGCACGGGGAAATGAGGAGCGGCGACCTGGAGCGCCAGAAGGCCTTCCTCTCCACCCTCGACGCTTCGAAGCTCCAGATCCAGGCCTATTTCATCATCGACCTGAACGGCGACGGACACTACCTTGACGGCAGGGTGAACAAGCTGGGCGACAGGGAATACTACCTGCGGGCCCGGAACTCGAAATCCACGGTGGTGGGACAGCCCGTCCTCTCCAGGGCCACGGGGGAGATGGTGGTCATCATCGCCTCGCCGGTTCTCGACGGTTCGGGGAATGTCACCTCCGTACTCTGCGGCCGGATCACCGCCAACACGCTTTTAGACCTCGCTTCCGCCCAGAAGTGGGGACAGACAGGATACTCGGTGGTGACCGACTCCACCGGACTGATGGTCGTTCATCCTGAAAAAGACTACGTGGGCATCCTGAACGCTTCAGTTCCGGGCAAGGAGCTCCCCGACACCTTCACCTCGGCGGTGAAGCGGGCCCTCGGGGGAGAGTCGGGAGTCGTCCGGTATTCTTTTGAGGGGGTTGAGCGCGTGGCGTCCTACGCACGAATACCCTCCACGGGGTGGGCGGTCCTCATGGTCTCCCCGGTGGATGAATTCCTCACTCCGGTCCGGGACATGCGGAGGATCATCTTCCTTGCCCTCGGGGCGGCGGTGCTTCTCATGATCGGCGTCTCCATCCTGATTGCCGGCAGTGTTTCCAGACCCCTCGCCGCCGTGGTGGCGAAAATGGACAGCCTTGCCCGGGGAGATTTCAGCTCCCGGTTTTCTTCCGGCTCCAGCCTTGCCGAAATACGAAACCTGACCGAGTCCTTCAACGGGATGATCGACTCGGTGGCAGGCTTCGCCGGAGGCGTCATCACCGCGTCCTCCTCCCTTCTCGCCCGGGCCGAGGACCTGAGTGCGGCGTCCGAACAGAGCAGCGCCTCGGTGCAGGAAATGATCGGCCTCGTGGGGAAGGTGTCGAAGAACACCCACGACACGTCGAGCGCCATTGAGGAGGCCAACGCCGGTGTGGAGGAAGTGGCGAGCGCGTCCCAGGCCGGGGCGAAGGCGGCCGCCGAATCGGGCGAGCAGGCCCAGGAAATCTCTCTGGCAGCGGAACAGGGAGGCAAGGCACTGGAGCAGATGGTCCATCTCATCGGGAGCGTCTCGAAATCGGGAGCCCAGGTAAACGCCGCCGTGACGGAGCTTGCGAAGTCGGTGTCGGGCATCACGGGATTCGTGAACACCATCACCCAGATCGCGGACCAGACGAACCTTCTTGCGCT